>JACZVE010000274.1 GCA_022572825.1 SAR324 cluster bacterium | reverse complement strand
CCGGCTTCACAAGACTTCCGCCGTCATTCTCCGATTTCGCCGGTACCGGCTCGAATCATTTAAAATGGTGGGGACCATTCTAAACTGATCACGACAGGACCTGGCTGGGGTCCTTACGCGGCCATCCCGAGACGGATTCGCCGACTGATTCAGCCGGTGCCGTTGTGACGCACTGCGAGAAGGGGCGCGGTCGCTCGGCGTTCTCTTTACTTTACCGCTCAGATTCCACGGTCTTTCGTGGTACGGTGCCGGCACGGCGGAGCCATGAAGCGGGTTGCCGGAACGCCTGCCCAAATGCAGCCGAGGCGTCGCCAACCTTCATTTGAGGATCTCCCCGGATCGGTTTCGGCACCTTGAAACGTCCGGTTCACGGAAAGGGAGAGCGCGCATGATTGAAAAACACCCCTTCGGCCGCACCGGCCACCTCAGCACCCGCACCCTGTTCGGCGGGGCCAGCTTGAAAGCCTGCTCCCAGGAGGACGCGGACCGCGTGCTGGACCTGCTGCTGGAGCACGGGGTGAACCACATCGACACCGCCCCGGGCTATGGCGATTCGGAGCTGCGCATCGGCCCCTGGATGGAGCGCCATCGCGACAAGTTCTTTCTGGCGACCAAGACGCGGGAGCGCACCTACCAGAAGGCGAAGGAACAGATCCACCAATCGTTGGAGCGCCTGAGGGTCGACCAGGTGGATCTGCTGCAGCTCCACAACCTGGTGGATCCGCCGGAGTGGCACGGGGCAATGAGGCCCGGCGGGGCACTGGAGGCGGCCGTTGAGGCGCGTGAACAGGGCCTGGTGCGCTTCATCGGCGTGACGGGTCACGGCACCGTCGCACCCAGGATGCACAAGCAGAGCCTGGAGCGCTTCGCGTTCGATTCGGTGCTGCTGCCCTACAACTACGTGATGATTCAGAACCCGCAGTACCGAGCCGATTTCGAGGCGCTGCTCGCGCTGTGCCAGGAGCGAAACGTGGCGGTGCAGACCATCAAGTCCATCGCCCGCGCACAGTGGGGGGACAAGACCCCGACGCGCGACACCTGGTACGAGCCACTAGAGGACCAGGCAAGCATCGACCATGCGGTGCACTGGGCGCTCAGCCGTCCCGGCGTCTTCCTGAACATGGTGGGAGATATCCGCCTGCTGCCCAAGGTGCTGGATGCCGCCTCGCGCTTCCAGGCAGGCCCCACTGCGGAGCAGATGGAACGGGATCTCGCCTCCCAGCAAATCACGCCCCTCTTTTCCTGAGGACAATTTTTCCAGCTGGGTAAACCGCTTTCGGAAGCTTTCGTCAAAATAAAGGTATTGCGGCGGATTGGTGCGGTGGTTGGGCACATCGTCGCTGGCGTCCCAGGTAGCACCATGGCGAATGCCGCGGAACCGTCCGCCGCGTCGTCGATGGAGTCCAGCAGGGGCTCCAGGATGCGATCCATGTCACGCTCCCGATCCTCGAACGTCTCGGCTTCCATCGCCTCCAGGTCGTTCTCAGCGTCCGGCCCGCCGCCATGATTGGGTAAACTCTATCCGCCACCGTGCTGGGCGTGGAAGCCCAACTGATCCCGGCAAATTCTCTGTGGTGGTTTCCCGATGAATCGTGTATAGTAAAAGGTTAGCGTTCCCGATCCGGCTTGGTTTCTGTTGCCATGGAGTTGCTGATCGGTGACAGGGCTCCTCCGGTCCCTAGGGACACGGGGGACATTTCCCGAGCCTTGTGGTCCTCTCCCGCCCAAGCGGTAGCCGCCCCCAACAGACAGGTTCATCGCCCTTGTTTTCGCCCCTGATGGGTGGATGAGGAGTACGTATTGTTGCATTCTACGAAAACCAACCCGAAACCCTTTCCCAAACCCGAATCCTTTCAGTCGTTCCGGCTTGCCGCCCCCCTGTTGCGGGGTCTCGAGGCCAGCGGGTTTTCCCAACCCACCGAGATCCAATCCCGCGCCATCCCGGTGGCGATGGACGGACGGGATCTGCTGGCCTCGGCGCAAACCGGCACGGGCAAGACGGCGGCCTTCGTGCTGCCGGCCCTGCAGCGGCTGCTTACCGCGCCGCC
Organism: SAR324 cluster bacterium; assembly: GCA_022572825.1. Lineage (GTDB taxonomy): Bacteria > SAR324 > SAR324 > SAR324 > JACQKK01 > JACZVE01. The sequence goes on along the minus strand of JACZVE010000274.1, from coordinate 3,002 downwards.
CAAGGCGGGCCGCGGGCCGCGCGTGTTGGTGCTCACCCCCACACGCGAGCTGGCCGGGCAGGTGGAACAGGTGATCCGGCAGCTCGGACGCTTCGCGCGCTTGCGCAGTGGAATCATCGTGGGGGGCGTTTCCTACGGGCCCCAGGAGCGCCTGCTGCGGAACGGGCTGGAGCTGCTGGTGGCCACGCCCGGCCGCCTGATCGACCACATGGCGCAGGGGCTGATCGATTTTTCCCGGCTGGAGTTGCTCGTGCTGGACGAGGCGGACCGCATGCTGGACATGGGCTTCATCAAGCCCGTGACGCGAATCGCGGAGAAGCTGCCCACCGACCGGCAGACGCTCCTGTTTTCCGCCACGCTGGAGGGAGACGTGCAGAAGATCGCCGGCCACCTGCTGACCGATCCCGCACGGATCAGCCTGGCGACCGCCAAGGTCCGCCACGAGGCCATCACCCAGCGCCTGCACCTCACCGAATCCGCGGAGCACAAGCACGCCCTGCTCCGGCAATTGCTGGACGATCCCACCCTGACCCAGGCCATCGTCTTCACGGCCACCAAGCGCGGGGCCGACAGGCTGGCCAAGCGCCTGGCGGGCCACGGCCATGCTTGCGCGCCGTTGCACGGCAACATGCGGCAGGGGGCGCGGCAACGCACCGTGGAGTCCATGCGCAGCGGGAAGGTGCGCATCCTCGTGGCGACGGACGTGGCGGCGCGCGGTATCGATCTGTTGGGGGTCAGCCACGTCATCAACTTCGACCTGCCCACGGTGGCCGAGGACTACATCCACCGCATCGGGCGAACCGGGCGCAACGGCGCCACCGGCACGGCCATTTCCCTGGTGGGGCCGCTGGACCGGGTCAAGCTGGGAAACATCGAGCGCCTGACAGGCTACCGCCTGGAACGTCTGGAGGGCACGGCACCGGTGCCCCTCGCGGCCACCGGCACGGACGACAAACGGCCGCCGCGACGGCCCCCGCAACGGCGACGGAACCACCGCCCGCGTTCGAGGGCCTAGCCCGGATTATTCACGAAAGGAATTGAAAGGATCGGGCGACCGGCTGTAAGTTACTGATAGGAAGTCACATTGAGTAACCTTCAGGCAGGGACGCCCGATGACACACTGTAGCACGCAATTCAGCTTTAGCGGTATCCTCGCCACCCCTGTGTTGGTCGATTTCAACGGCGGCAATCTGACCAGCGATGCGGGGGTGCTCTTCGTCCGGCAAGTAGACGAGCGGCTGGGCCTGACGGCGCGGCTGGCCGGCTGTCTCTCCGACTGGCGCGATCCGGCCAAGGTGCACCACTTTCGCATTGAGCAACTGCGCCAGCGGGTCTATCAGATCGCTTGCGGCTATGAGGACTGCAACGATGCCGACTTTCTGCGCAGCGATCCGGCGCTGAAGATCGCGGTGGGGCGTATGCCGGATAGCGACAGGGATCTGGCCAGTCAGCCAACGCTTTCGCGGTTCGAAAACGCGGTCGGCGAACGGGAACTCAGGCGGATGAACCGGGAACTGCTCACCACTTATTTCACGCATCGACCCGTGCCGGGCCAGCGGATCGTGATCGACGTGGACTCCACCGACGATCCCACCCACGGCCAGCCAAGCATTCTCGTTCTACCACGGCTTCTACCGCCAGCACATGTTCCATCCGCTGCTTTGCTTCGACGCGGAGACCGGCGACCTGCTGGCCGCCGCTTTGCGGCCGGGCAACGTGCATGCGGCCAACGGCGTGGTGAAGATGTGCAAGCGCATTGTCCGCCGAATCCGCAAACGCTGGCCCTGGGTGCAAATCGTCATCCGGGCCGATGCAGGGTTTTGCGTGCGCCGGCTGTACCGCTTCTGCGAGCTTCGAAGGGCTGGGCTACGTGTTGGGGCTGATCACCAACGAGACCCTGAAATCCCTGCACGCACCCCTGCTGGCCCAGGCCGAGGTGCTTTACGATAAAAACCGCGGCAAAGTGCGCCTAGTGGGTGAGGTGGGCTACCGGGCAGGCAGCTGGAAGCGCTTTCGCCGGGTGATCATGAAGGCCGAGGTCATGGCGCAGGGCACCAACCGCCGCTTCGTGGTTACCAACCTGGCAGGCGAGCCCCAAGCGCTCTACGACTTCTACGTCCAGCGGGGCGGGGCGGAAAACCGCAGCAAGGATCTGAAGAATGCGCTGTTCGCCGACCGGCTCTCCTGTTGCTCTTTTGCCGCCAACCGCTTTCGGCTGCTGCTCCACGCGGCGGCCTACCTGCTCATGCACGCGCTCCGGCGCCAGTTGGCGGGCACCGAGCTGGCCGCGGCACAATTCGACACTCTGCGCTTGCGGCTGTTGAAAGTGGGAGCCAGGGTGACGCAAAGCGCGCGCCGGGTGTGGGTACACGCCGCCTCAAGCTTTCCCCACCGCGACATTTGGATACTGCTTCACGGGCGTCTCTCCCAACCCGCGCCCAGCTGACACCGCCCCGCCACCCCCGAAGACTGTGGAATTGCCCAACCGTGGGCTTGGTGTGCCCTGATTTTGCCTTGTGTCGCCCAAACCCGCTCTCCCCAGGTTCAATTGGGACACCCCCCCGCGCAACCCTCTCCCTTAGCGCCCAGAAAAGACCAATACCGCCCCCTCAAGTTGATCTCCGGAAAGGGGTCATGAATAATCCAGGCTAGGCAGTCACGGAATTTCCCCTGCTTGACCTGCGTGGGGCTGCATCGTTAAGAAGGATCTCTTGCGGCAACCCCCATTCATGCAAAAAAGACGTCTATCGATTGTTGGCGTAGGGGTCTGGCCCCGGCCCACCAGAGGCGCCTCGGCCGATCCTGAGCAAATAAGGGTAATAGTAGCTAAAATCAGTGGGATCAAGCGGCCAAAAATCTCTCCTGAAAAATCGTGATTGAATATATATAGTCTCCATTTCAATGAGAAGGGGGAGCGCCCGAAAGGGAATTAAAACCGCTGGCGGATTGATCGTAGATGGAGGGCACCCCTCTCTCACGGCAGTGGATAGGGGGGCCGGGGG
>JACZVE010000273.1 GCA_022572825.1 SAR324 cluster bacterium | reverse complement strand
TGGAAGGAGGGCTTGGCCAAGCTGAAAAAACAGGCCGAATGGCTTTCCGTCCACCATCCCGATGCCGCGGCCAGCCTGTTGGAAGGGCTGGAAGAAACCTTCACCATCAACCGCCTCGATCTCTCGCCCTCCCTGCGCCGGTGCCTGGGCACCACCAACATCATCGAGAATCCCCATTCCGGTGTCAGAATGCGTACCCGCAGGGTCAGCCGTTGGCGTAATGGAAAGATGGTGTTGCGATGGGCCGCCTCGGCCTTCCTGGCCACCGAAAAGAACTTCCGGCGCATCCAGGGCTATCGCGATCTATGGATGTTGAAAGCGGCCTTGGAAAGCTACACCAACGATGATAGAGACAAGGCAGCCTGACAATGCCATTTCATGCCACAACCCACTTCCAACTGAGTTTGGGGCAGTACCAGTCTTTTGGTTGTCCTTCCTGAGTGTTTATGCCTACTTTTTCTTAATCAAACTATAGACATACTGGATTGCAACCTCATTACCGGGATGGGAAACGGTGATGGTCGTACCCGGTTTATTGGCCCAGCGGCTTCCGGTTGCGTAATAGTTTGTTACTCCCGTGTGATGGGTCACAACTGTGAAGGTGCCTTGTGTGCTGTGTCAAAGCCCCGTGTCCTTGACCTTGAAATTTTTCAACACAGCTCCCGGTTGAAAGGTGAATTTCACAAGCCGAATCTCATCAATCCCGGGAATGTTCGATGAATACTTGGCAACAACTTCCGCCTTTATTCCCTCAGGTAACCCCTGCGCCAAACCCTGCATGTGAAGCAGCAGGAACATGACGGCCAGAATAACCGCGGCGAAGGGCAAGCTTCCGCATTTTTTCATTTCCCCTCCTCCACTTAGGATTTTCGTTTTTTAAGGGCGAAAGATTTGCCCTAAGATATCCCCTTTGTCAACTATTATCCGACATTTCCCATATGGAACTGTTAACGACGACTGAAAACGATCATCCAATCCACTCACATGAACTTCAGAACGAAATCCACTAAATATCAGTCATTACGACACTTGTTGCTCTCCCAACTGTCTTGAACCTGATTCCGTGAACACGATTCATGCCATTGCCATTTTTCCCTCGACAGGCGGCGTCTGGCGGCGGTCCGCTGGAATCACCTATCAGGTGAACAGACTATTGGGCCTTTCCAGGGAGGGATCGGCATGCGAATCGACTATGGTTTGACGGATCGTTTTTTGCCCAGCCACGCGGGGCTGGTTTGCCTATACGGCCTGTTGCAGCAGGCAGCCGATCGGGCGGGCGTGGATGACGGATCGCCCTTGCTCGCTTGAGCAGGCTCTCCACTACGGGCTCGCCCCAAACAACGCCACCGCGCAGCCCGCCGGGGCCGCCGTCTCCGCGCGCAGGATGGTGCCGCCCAGGTGCGCCGCACTATAGCCAGCCGTCCTCGCCGCTTCGATCTCGGGCGCGCTGAAGCCACCCTCGGGACCCACCAGGATCGTCACGCTCTCGAAGCCGTGCGCCATGGGCTGCCTCAGCGAAACCCCCGGCGTGCAGGCGTCCAGCGGGTGCAGCAGCCAAGCCACCCTTTCCCGCGTGGCATGGGCGGGATGCTCAACCGGAATACTGGCCAGATCCGGTGCGCTGGCCAGGGTGGGGAGAAACTGACGGCCGCTCTGCTTGCAGGCCTCCCAGGCGATGCCTTCCCAGCGCGCCTGCCTCTTCGCCGTCCCGAGGGGCCACGCTGCCGTATCGGGAGGGGAAAAAGTGAATGGCCGCGACGCCGGGCTCGGTCGATTTCTGAATGATCCACTCGGCGGCCTTGTCCTTCACCGCGGCCTGCAGGAGCGTCACACGCACCCGTGGCGGCTCCGGAACGGCAAGCGGCGACTGAATGGCGAAGGTGGCCTCGCCGGGCCCGAGAGCGATCAGCTCGGCGGCAAAGCGACCGCCGCTCGGATCCTGCAATGCCAGTCGGTCGCCCACCCGCATGCGCCGAGAATTCACCACGTGATACGCCTCATCACCGGAGACGAATACGGTCATCCCGACCCGCAGCGGCGCGTCGTGAAGGACGTAGGGCATGGCGGAGCGACCCTCAGCCGGCCTCGATATTGAGCTGTTTGATCTTTTTGTGCAGGTTGCTGCGCTCCAGCTTGATGGCCTCGGCGGTTTTGGAGACATTCCAGCCGTTGCGCTTCAGCTGATTGCGCAGGTAGGCCCGTTCGAAGGCGTCTTTGGCCTCCCGATAGGTTGCTCCACTATCAGCCGGATTAAAGCCCTCCGACTCCTCGTTCCCTTCTGTCCGCCGCTCCACCTCCTGCAGGACCGCCGGTGGGATGTCCTCGTGCCTGATGGTGTCGCCGGGAACCATGATCATCATCCGCTCCACGATGTTCTTCAGCTCGCGGATGTTGCCCGGCCACTTGTATTGCTTCAATACTGCCAGAGCTTCGGGCTGGATTTGCTTCGGCTTGTGGCCGTATATCTTGGAGAAATAGTCGATGAAGTAGAGCACCAGCAGATCCACGTCCCCTTCCCGCTCGCGCAACGGCGGCACTTCCAGCGGCAGCACGGCGAGGCGGTAGTAGAGGTCCTCCCGGAACCTACCGGAGGCAATCTCGTCTTCCAGTATCTTGTTGGAGGCGGCGATGACGCGCATGTCGACGCTGATGGTCTTGTCGCCCCCGACACGCTCAAAGCGCTGCTCCTGCAGCACGCGCAGAATTTTGGCCTGGGTTTTCAGGCTCATGTCCCCGATCTCGTCAAGGAACAGTGTCCCCTGATTGGCCTGGTCGAACTTACCGATTTTCTTTGCCGTGGCGCCGGTGAACGAGCCTTTCTCGTGCCCATACAACTCGCTTTCGATGAGTTCTTCGGGGATGGCCGCGCAGTTTACCGCCACGATCGGGCCATTCCTGCGCGGGCTTTGCTCGTGGATCAGGTGGGCCACTGCCTCCTTGCCCGTGCCGTTTTCCCCGTAGATCAACATCCAGGCCTCACTGGCTGCGGCGCGCCTGATCTGGTCCATCATGCGCCGGAAGGCCGGACTTTCCCCAATGATTTGATGTTGGTTGCGCTGTACGTCGCGCCGCAAACGCACGTTTTCCTGCTCCAGCCTGGATACACGCAGCCCGTTGCCCAGCGTCAGCAGCAGGGTTTCCGCTGAAAATGGCTTCTCCACGAAGTGATAGGCCCCGTCCTTCGTGGCCGTCACGGCGCTATCGATGGACGCGTGACCGGAGACCATGATCACGGGCAGGTGGGGACTGATCTGCCTCAGTTTCTTGAGAACGTCCATGCCGTCCATCTTGGGCAGCCAGATATCCAGCAACACCGCGTCGATGTCGCCACCGCCCTCGGCCTGGAACTTCTCCAGAGCCTCCTCGCCGGACCTGGCCAGCACCACGTGGTAGCCCTCGTCTTCGAGCAGGTCCTTGAGACTGGTGCGGATGGACTGCTCGTCGTCAACGACGAGAATCGATTGCGCCATTTCCTTCTATGCCGCTATGGGGGAACGGAGGTCAGAGCACCTCGCAGCACGGCCCGCGGGCCGTGATCACTGCAGCCGGAACTCCATGGAAAACACGGTGCCGGTCGGTTTGCGGTCGCTGTAACGGATGTAGCCGTTATGGTCCGAAACGATCTGATTCACAATGGTCAGACCCAGCCCCGTGCCGCCCTCCTTGGTGGAGGTGTACGGTTCGAACATCCGCGAGCGGATGTGGTCCGGAACGCCCATTCCGTTGTCCATCACCTCCACTTCGATCGCCTGGGCCCGCGCGTCGTAGGTCGTACGGATCGTGATTACGCCCCCGGTTTGCAACGAGGCGACCGCATTGTCGATGAGATTGGTGAACACGCGCTTCATCTGCTCCTTGTCGATGGGCAATTGGGGCAGATCGGCGTCCAACATCAGCTCCAGCTTCACGTTTTCCGGCAGGCCGTTCTCATAGAATTTGGACAAATCGTCGATCACCGCGTTCAAATCGCCGGGAATGGGTTTGGATTCGGGCAGCTTGGCGAAATCGGAGAACTCGTTGACCATCTTTTTCAGGCTGCTCACCTCGCTGATGATGGTCTCGGTGCACTGGTCCAGCACTTCTCCGTCGCCGTCCAGCCGGTTCAGATATTTGCGGCGGATGCGCTGAGCCGATAGCTGAATCGGGGTAAGCGGATTCTTGATTTCATGGGCCACGCGCCGCGCCACCTCGCGCCAGGCCAAGGCGCGCTGATTGCGTTGCATCGCCGAGACGTCTTTCAGCAAGGCCACCGTGCCTTCCGCCTGGGCGTTTTTGTCCTCCAGCGCCAGCAGGGTCACCTCGACGATGACCGACTTGCGGTTCGTCAACAGTGTCAGGTTGCGGGCGACCTGGCGCTTGGATTCTCCACGCAGTCTTTCCAGCATATCGTCCAGCAGTTCCACCAGTTCCCGCCCGAACACCACCCGGTAGTGCCTGCCTTGCCAGCTCTCCTGCCGGGGTGGCACGAGGCGCTTGGCGCTACGGTTGAGAGCCGTGACGTTGCCCTGCTGGCTGAGAGAGATGATGCCCGCATCGATGTTCTCCAGCAGCAGCTCCACCAGCCGGTTGCGCTCCCCCAGCTCGTGGTGGCTGTTGAGCAGATCCTCGGTCGTGTGCAGCAACTGCAGGTTCTGTTCCTTGAGCTGCCGGCTCATCGTATTGAACGAGTTGACCAGCCCGTGGAAGTCGGCTTCCAGCGGTCCCAGGCTGGCCTGATCCACCTGATAGCCCAGTTCTCCCTCCGAGACGCGATGGGTGGCATCGTCCAGCCGTTCGATGGGTGTCACGAAGCCCCGCGCCAGATAGAACGCGATCCAGGTGGCGGCGAAGATGATGAGCAGGGTCATGACGACGAGAAACGTCAGCAGCGGCGCTGCCAGATCGCGGCTGAAGAACTGGCTGCCCTGCTTGCGATTCAGGGTGGTCAGCGCGCCGGTCAGCTCAGGCGTTGCCAGTTCCAGCACTTCCACCTTCAGCGTACTGTCGGGCAGGGGCAGCAGCAGACGCCGCAAGGCGCGTTCCTGAAAGCGCTCGCTCCAATAAAAGCCGTCGGA
>JACZVE010000272.1 GCA_022572825.1 SAR324 cluster bacterium | reverse complement strand
CCAGCTGCTCCTGCGCACGACATTCCGCATTACGGAGTTGCAGGAGGCGGACCGGATAATGGACGAGAACTCAGCGAACGGCAAGATCTCGGTGCTCGTCGATTGATCGAACAGGGTATTGGTGTAATGGGCAAAGGCGCGGGTGGGAGAATAAGTCCTTTACCCCGGATGTGATAATCCTTACAATGGCATGACCGAGACAGCTTCATCCCCATCGCTCGTGGGTGTGCCACCTGCGAGCCGATCGAGCCCATCCCGTGCCCGGTGCGGCAAGCACCCGCTGATGCGGCCGGCACGGTCACCATCGCTGGCAAATGGCCCAATCCTCACGCACGGTAAAGGTCGACGCGCTCCAGCCCGGTATGACCATTGAGGAGGTCACGGAGCTTTCCTTCGACTATGCCTCGCTGGACGAGGACAATCTGAAGTTCCTCAAATCCACCTTCAAGGGTGCCGCCGGCGTGCTGGTCGGCGAAAACGGGACGAGGACGGTGCCCGTCGAGGAACTCAAGGCCTTCGATCCGCTGCAGCGCATCACGGACGTTCCTCCCTCTCTCAAGGCGGCTAAGGTAGTGCCCGGGCTGGCGGAGTTCCTGGAACGCAACGGGCTGCTGGTATTCAAGGTCATCGAAGCGCAGGGTGCGGGCCCGGCAGTCAGGACCGAACCCAAGGGTGTGCCCGCGCCGGACCAGCTTGCAGTCGGCTCCGCCGAGGCCAAAAAGCGGCACGAGATCAAGCGCGAGGAGGTCAAGCAATTTCTCGATACCGTGGCGACGGCGGCGCAAAGCCGCGACCAATCCACCACGATCGTCGAGGAGATGCTGGACAGCGGGCGAACGGGCCAGTTTTCCAGCAAGGGCGTGGAATCGATGGTCGACGAGATCATCAAGCAGGGTGCCGCGCCGGCCATGAAAGCCATCGCGGGCCTGCGGGCCAGCGATCAGACCTACGCCCACTGCACCGACATGTCGGTGATTTTGGAGGAAGTCTACGTCGAAATTCTGCAACGCAGTGGTAAGACCCCCAGCGACGTCAACCGGCGTTTCGCGCTGGTCTCCGGATTTCTGCACGACATCGGCAAAAGCGAGGTGCCCAAGGACATCCTGGACAGCCGGGAGCGCTTTGCCCCGGACAGCCAGGAAATGATCATCATGCGCAACCATACGACCTATGGCGCGCGCATCCTGACGGAAATGGGGATGCCGGAGGTGACGATCAACATGGCCCATTACCACCACGTCAAGAAGGACAGCACACTGCTCAGCAGCTATCCGGACGTGGACTACGGCAATGTGCTCACCCTGACCCGGTTGGCATCCATTACCGACGTCTACCAGGCTTTGATCGGCCGCAGGCGCTACAAAAAGAACTGGGTGCCGGGCAAGGCGGTCGAATATCTGCTCAGCCTGAAAGGCTCGGAGTTCGACGAGCGCATGCTGGACAATTTCATCGAGATCATCGGCCGCTATCCGGTCGGCTCCCTGGTGCGGCTTTCCAACGACGACCTCGCCTTTGTTCTCTCCATCGCGCCCAAGGAGCACCAGGACCGCCCCGTGGTGGCAGTCGTGGAAAACGCCGCCGGCGAACTGTTGACCAGCCACAGCCTGCTGGACCTGATGCTGGAGCCTGATTTGCGCGTGGGGGAGGTCGTCAATCACTACGAGCACTACAACGAGTCGGAGGACCAAGCCTACAGGATCTTCGCCTCCATCCGTGTTTCCTGACGGCGACATTCTGGAGGGCCTGCGGGCGCGCCTGGACGAGGCGGCCGATTACGCACTGCTGAACGGCCTGCTGAAGTACACACCGCAAGGCAGGCTCAATCACGCCCCTTTCGCCCTGACGCCCTGCCCGATCGACCCCGCATGCCAGCATCGGATGGAAGCCCTGACGGCATCCTTCAATCGGCTCGCCCACGCCGTCGCGCGCGACCGTGCCTTCCTGGAGGACACCCTCGCACCGGCCGCCGCGGTGGACGATTTTACCGCGCGTCTGCTGAAGCTGGCCCGGTCGGGCGCGGGCAACCAGCCCATCCATTTGGCCATCACCCGCAGCGATTACTTCATTCATCAGCCCGCTCCCGAAGCGCCCCCACAGATCCGCCAGGTGGAGCTGAACACCATCGCCGCAAGCTATCCCGGCTTGGCGGAACGGGTGTACCGTCTGCATCGCTTCCTGTTACAGGACACGCCGCTGGAACGGCGGTTGCTCGCCAACGATCCCCCGCCCGTGATCGCGGAAGCCTTTGCGGAGGCATTCGCCCGCTACGGCCATCCCGGAGCGCGGGTGCTGATGGTCGTGCAACCGGGCGAGTCCAACGTGTTCGACCAGCGGCTGCAGGAAATCGCCCTGCGCGAACGCGGCCTGATCACCCGCCGCGCCTCCCTGGAGGAGATCGCCCGGCAGGGCACGCTCAAGGAGGGGCACCTGCTCGTGCGGGGCGAGGTTGCGGCCATCACCTACTTTCGCGCCGCATACGGCCCCGAGGATTTTCAGAGCGAGGACGCGTTCAAGGCCAGGGCCCTCATCGAGGCGTCCTCGACGATCGCCGTGCCCTCGCTCTATGCCCAACTGGCGGGAGCGAAAAAGGTGCAAAAAGTGCTTACCGAGCCACGGACGCTGCGCCGATTTCTGCCCAGCGGCCAAGCCGCGCCGGTAGAAGCCTGCTTTGCGGCGCTGTATGACCTGGATGAAGAGGTGGATGCCGGCGGCCGTCGCGTGGCGGCCTGGCGATTGGCCATCGACAACACCGCGGGTTTCGTTCTCAAGCCACAGCGGGAGGGGGGCGGGAACAACTATTTCGACGACGAGTTGCGCCGCATGCTGACCGGGATGACGCCCGACGCTCGGCCGGCCTATGTGCTGATGGAGCGCATCCGGCCCGCGCCTCATCAGGCGGTACTGGTGCGGGAGCGTGAGGCCCGCGCCGTTCCGGCAGTCAGCGAGATCGGCCGCTTCGGCGCCTACGTGGCGGACGGGGAGCGCGAGGTGATCAACCGGGATGCGGGCTACCTGGTTCGCACCAAGGAGCGGGACACCCCCGAGGGCGGCGTTTCCGCCGGATTCGGTTATCTGGACAGCCTGCTGCTCACGGATCCCGGCGACCCGTAGGTGAAAGTGCCGCGTCCCATCGGCATCTCGCAGCCCGAGGCGATCGAAAAGCCGTGGATTGGCTTGGGCCTCCCGATCTGCGTGCCCGATTTCACTAAAGGATTGAAAAGATTACAGCAACAGTGATATGACAAATGTATTGGGCTCGACGGCTCAAAGCGAATGGCCGTGCAGGAGGCCGAAGCCGCCATGCGTAGGCGCCTGATGATGGTGCCGCCGAACCGGATGCCATCCATCGTGCCTCTGACGCAGGTCCGGCTGGCGGCGGGGATGCCGGCACCCGTATAGGGCGCCACGAGAAGCCTGACGGGGTGCCGGCAATGTGGAGGCGGTACACTGCCACGGCACGGAACTTGTTTACAAAAGCCTGGTATTTACAGAAGCCCAGTAATGATCGAAATCCGGTACTTAGCGAGAAAATTCCGCGCACCCTACCCCGGTAATCTTGCGTAAATGAGGTACTACGATGTGCCCGGAATGGCTGGCGCGACGTACATTCATTAGGTACCGGCATTAGGTACGAGCATGCGAGGGCCGCTCCTACTCCAGATGGAGCCACGCAGGCCAATCGCTCGCGACCGACCTGCTCAATCGACGATAATAGGCCCTGCCAACGGGCAAATACAGCGGAGAGCACCTCATGGCAGCACTGGAATACGAAGTCCGCGACGAGTACCGGGACTATACCGTCGCGCAACTACTGGACGCGCCGGTAACCTGCTTCCAGGGCGTGGGAGACATTCAAAGAGAAATGCTGGACCGGTACTTCGGTGTGGGTACCGTGAGGGATCTCGCGCATCTGGACCCGTTTGTACAAGCCTTGAGCATACAGGAAACCGTGTTGGAAGGGGGTGATTTCCTCGGCCAGACGGTCGCCGACGCCGGGCCGGGACGGCAGTTCGACTTCCGCATTCGACCGAACGATCAGTCCAAGCGGGTGCTCGAGCTGCCCGACGCGCCCGTGCACGTGCTGGAGGGCCTTACGCCGGGACAGGACCTGGCCCTGTATGATGCGTTTCGCATCACCAACCTTACCCATCTGGCCCACAATCGCATCATGCTGGAAGCGCGGGTGATCGATTACCTTGCCGAGCACGGAGAAGACGTCGCATCCCCCGAGGCCGGCCAGCAAGCCGTCGCATCCATTCTCGGTGCCCGCGCCGCGACCTCTGCCGCGGGCCAGGCCCGCGCGCGCTCGAGCGAGTTTGCGGAAGGCGGCCGTCTCCAGGAGTTGGCCGGCCAGATGAACGACCACGTACGGGACCGGGTGCAGGCACTCCGCAGCCGTACCGCCGCCGGCGTGCCGCGGCCGGGCGCCACCGAGGGGCTGGCCTGTTGCCTGTTCGGGCTGATCGAGCCGGGCGACGAGGTGGTATTGATCGAGCCGCTGTACGACAGCTATCTGCCCATCGTGCGGCGCGCCGGCGCGGTGCCCAGGCTGGTGCGGGTCGAGCCGCCGGACTGGACGCTGCCGCGCGACGCGCTGAGCGCGGCGTTCTCGGACAAGACCAAGCTGATCCTGTTCAACAGCCCCATGAACCCGGCGGCCAAGGTGTTCGACCGCGACGAGCTGGAGTTCATCGCCGACCTGGTCACGCGCCACGACGCTTATGCGGTGTGCGACGAGGTCTACGAACACATTGCCTTCGATCGGCGCCCGCATATTCCGATGATGACGCTGCCGGGTCTGCGCCAGCGCTGCGTGCGCATCGGCTCGGCCGGCAAGACGTTCTCGCTGACCGGCTGGAAGGTCGGCTACATGACCGCTTCGCCCGAGTTGTTGGGCCCGATCGCCAAGTGTCACCAGTTTCTGACCTTCACCACGCCGCCCAACCTGCAGCGCGCGGTGGCCTATGGGCTGGGCAAGGACGATGACTATTTCGCCGCGCTGGCGGGCGACCTCCAAGCCAAGCGCGACCGCTTCGCCGCCGGGCTCGAGAAGA
>JACZVE010000271.1 GCA_022572825.1 SAR324 cluster bacterium | reverse complement strand
GGCAGTTTTCGGGGTGGTCGTCCACGAACAGGCATACCTCGTCACTGGCCCGTAGCGACGCGACCACCTGCGCCTTCGTGCGGGGCCGCATATTCTTATAGCCGTGCAGCCCACAGTAGTTGAGCGTGTCATATTCGAAGCCGCAGGCCTGGAGGTTGTCCAGGCGCTTGGCCATATGCGGCTGCGGAAAATTGGTGACCAGATGCAGCGTGTGGCGCTCGGCGAGCGCGTTGAACGCGCCGGGATCCACCAATGCCGGCATTTCGCCCGCTTCGGAGGATTCCAGAAACGCCAGCCAGCTCGCCTCGCGCTGCGGTTGCCCCAACACTTCGGTGAAGTCCCAACTCTCCGCCTCGTAATCGTCGGGAAGGCCCAATTCGTGATGCTGATTGAGCCAGCGCACGAACGCATGCTCGAAGTTGAGCAAGACGCCGTCGATATCGATAAACAACTGCATCAGCGATCCAAGGGGGACGATTCCGGCTTCCCTGCCGGACGCAGGCGGGGGTGTGTAAAATCGAAGCGGGTGGCGAACGATAACCCTGCTCAGCAACAGTCTAATGAAGCCGGTGGCGCCTGCCAACCTCCTCATCGCCGTGATGCGGTCGGCCGCCCTTCCCGCGGATGGGTGGGCCGGCAACTCACGAGCCGCCGCCGCGGATCAGCGGGCTGTTGCCGTAGCAATGCGCTCGTGCCTCTCCCCGCCCGGCCTGCCCACTTCAGGACAGATACTTGCGGAACCAGGCCACGCAGCGCCTCCATCCGTCCCTGGCGGCAGCCTGGCGGTAGCTTTTGCGATAGTCGGCGTGGAACGCATGGGGTGCGTCCGGGTAGATGACGAACTCGTGGGGCTTGTTCTGCCTGGTCAAGGCGGCCTTCATCTGCTCTATGTCCGAGGCCGAAATGCCGCGATCCTGGCCACCGTAGAGGCCCAGCACGGGCGCGTGCATCTGCGCCGCCAAGTCTATCGGGTTCTTCGGATGCGGAGGGCCGCTGCTCCAGTTCGTCAGGCGGCCGTACCAGGCAACACCGGCGCTGAGGCCCGGATTGTCCGCCACGAACAGCCAGGTGGCGCCGCCTCCCCAGCAAAAGCCCGTCGCGCCGACCTTGCCGTTGGCTGTGCTCATCCCCTTGATCTTGTCCAGCACCGCTCCCAGGTCGTCCAGCATCTGGCGGTCCGGCACGGAGCGCACCACCTTGAGAATCGCCGGGAAGCCCCGCAGGTTGCCCACGCCGCCCTCGCGGAAGTACAGCTCGGGCGCCGCGGCGATGAAACCCTCCTGGGCAAAGCGCCGGGCCACGTCACGGATGTGCTCGTGCTGACCGAAGATCTCGTGGATCACGATCACGCCCGGAAACGGACCATCCCCCAGCGGCCGGGCCACGTATACCGGGATGTTGTCGGCGCCGCGCGGACACACGATATCCCCGGTCATGATGCCGGTGGCGGGGGTGGTGATCGTCTCGGCGCTGATGGGCTGCACGGCCAGCGCGAACCCGGTCGCGGCGGCCCCGGAGACCTTGAGGAACTGGCGGCGCCCCAATCGGCGCGTCGGAATCGGGGCCTTGCCGGATTCGTGTTTCATGGCACTCCCTTTGTTGCGTGTGTGACAGCGCCCCGCATCACCGGCATGATGCCGGCGGGCAACCGCGCTCGCTCGTGGAAACGACTGCGCGCATCGACCGCGGTTGGAGATTCAATTCAGCGATCCATTGCAATCCCGGGTTCGATCCCCTGCCCGCTATGAGCGCAGCCGTGGAAGAGCGGGTCGCTGCCGCCGCTGTGTTCGGCGCTACGGTTACCGTTGGCAGGAGGCGACCGACCTGCTAAACCGGCCAAACCCCGGTACCTCGTGCCATGAACGCTCGTACCATGCCCTGGTGAATATTCGTAGTTAAAGCACACGAATTGTAACGCAGGCTGCGCTGCAAAAATCTGGCGCGAAGTGCGTTTACCAATCACCGGCGGAAACGCGGGTGTGACGTGCTGCCCTGCCCCACTGGCTGTCGCCTCGCCGTTCTCATGTTCGTGACGGTAATACAAAGTCGCGTTCAAAATGAGGGGATTGTTGCTTGAGTGAAACGCTTCGAGTCTCGCGTTTCTCGTTGCGTGTCTCGCGTTTTTCCCCTCCCCCGGCCCCTTCCCGTCGGGTGTCTATACAAACACCGGGGGAGGGGAGCTATCCTCTGCCTTGTATCGTGTACTCAGCGATTGAAGTCCCCCTCTCTGGCCAGCGGAGAGATAGAATTAGGGGGTGAGATCTCAGCGAAATCTCATCATAGGTAATTCCTTGCATGGGACCTGGTATAACATCTGACAAGAGCGGAGATTGCCCCATGAGTATCGAAAAACGCCTCAGCGAGCTTGGCGTCACCCTGCCCCCGGCAGCGGCGCCCCTGGCCAACTACGTCTCTTACGTCCAGGAGGGGACCTTGGTATTCATCGCCGGGCAGCTGCCCCGCGACGCGGACGGTCAGCTTGCCTATGTGGGCAAGCTGGGCAAAGACCTGTCGGTGGAGGACGGGTACGCCGCGGCAAGGTCCTGTGCGCTGCATTGCATCGCACAGGTCAAGGCGGCGTTGGGCAGCCTGGACCAGGTAAAGCGCGTCGTGCGCGTGGCGGGCTTCGTCAACTGTACGGACGACTTCATCCAGCAGCCCCAGGTGCTCAACGGGGCCTCGGACGTGATCATGGAGGTGTTCGGCGACAAGGGGCGCCACACCCGCGCCGCAGTGGGCAACAATGCCCTGCCCGGAGGAGTGGCCGTGGAGGTGGAGATGGTGGTGGCGGCGGAATAGACGCCGCCGCTACGGCGCGATGTCCCCGCCGCCGTTTTCCGTGCGGCAAGGGTTCTTCCCGCGGCACGGCAGCGGCTCGCCTCAGGCGGAGACCTCAACCTTCATGGGCAGCTCGCGCCGCACCTTGTGCAGGAATTCCAGATCGATCTCGCCGAAGATCAGCCCCGTCCTGTCCGGGGCCAGCGAGCAGAGGGTGCCCCAGGGGTCGACCAGGGCGGTATGGCCCCAGGAGGCGTACTTGGGGTTGTGCCGTCCCCATTGGGCCGGCGCGGCCAGATACACCTGATTCTCCAACGCGCGGGCGCGCAGCAGTGTTTCCCAGTGCGCCGCACCGGTGGGCGCGGTGAAATTGGAGGGCGCGAAGATCACCTCCGCGCCATGGCCGCGCAAGTGCTGGTATAGCTCGGGAAATCGCAGGTCGAAGCAGATGGTCAAGCCCACCTTGCCAATGGGGGTTTCCACCACGGGCGGCAGGGAATCGCCGGGTTCAATGGTATCGCTCTCCTTGATGGTCAGGTGCGGCAGCTCCACGTCGAACAGCTTGAGCTTGCGATAGGTTGCCAGCACCCGGCCGGACTTGTCGATCAGCACCGAAGTGTTGTAGACCTTCTCCCCGTTGCCCGCTATACGCTCGTGAATGCTGCCCAGCAGAATCATCATGCCATGCCGGGCAGCGGCCTCGCGGAAACCGCCGACCACCTCGCCGTCCACGTCGCCGGCGTTCTCCAGCTTGCCTTTGCGGCCGCCCACGTACAGGAACACCTCCGGAAAGGCGACCAGCGCCACACCCGCCGCCGCAGCCTCGTCCACCAGGCGCATCGCCTCGGCAAGATTGGCCTGAAAGTCCTCGCTGGAGGTCATCTGCGCGAGGGCGATTTTGCGCGTGCTCACGGATTGCCTGCCAGCAACGGTTCCGGCCCCACCGGCAGCCTGGCACGGATTCTTTCCAGGTTGGCGGGCGTGGAGGTGATCGTGAGATGAACCCCGTCCTGCTCGTAGCGCACCTCGTCCACCCGGCTCCAGCGATAGATCTTCGCCAGCTCGCCGCAGTCCTGATAATCCAGCAGCAGCGGCGTGGTGATCATGGACTTTTCGAAGAACTGCGCTATCCGCTCGCGCAGGTTCGAACAGTCCTCCTTCAGCGCGGAGGTGAACACGACCTCCGGGTAGCGCCGCTTGGCCAGCAGAAGCTGCACGCGGTCCGGAACGCAGTCCACCTTGTTGAATACGATCATGCGCGGCACGGTGTGCGCCCCGATTTCCTCCAGCACTTGTTCGGTGGTCTCGATGTGCGCCTGCCAGTTCTCGTGAGCGATATCCACCACGTTCAGCAGCAGGTCGGCGTCGCGCACCACTTCCAGCGTGGAGCGGAACGAGGCCACCAGCTGATGCGGGAGGCGTCTGATGAAACCCACGGTGTCGGAAAGGAGCAGCTTGGGCCTGTTGTCCTCGTTCAGCACCCGGGTGGTGGAATCCAGCGTGGCGAACAGGCGATCCCCCGCGATCAGCCGGGTATCCGTCAGCCGGTTCATCAACGTGGACTTGCCGGCATTGGTATAGCCCACCAGGCTCACCTTGAAGCAGGCGCCGCGGCCTTTCTTCTGCGTCACGCGCTCGGAGGCCACGTGGCGCAGGTCCTTCTTCAGCCGGGCAATGCGAGTGCGGATCAGTGTGCGGTCGATGTCGATCTGCTTTTCCCCGGCGCCCTTGCTGCCGCCGATCCCGCCCCGCTCCCGGTCCAGGTGTGCCCACATGCCCACCAGGCGGGGCAGCATGTATTCGAGCTGCGCCAGCTCCACCTGCAGCCGCGCCTCGCGGGTACGCGCGTTGAGGCCGAAAATATTCAGGATGAGTTGGGTGCGGTCCAGCACCATCACCTTGAGGAATTTTTCCAGGTGCTGGCCTTGGGCCGGCGAGAGATTCCCGTCGAAGATCGCCACCTCCGCGGCCACTTCGCGGATGCGCTCGCGAATTTCGGTCAGCTTGCCCGAGCCGAACACGGTGCCGGGCAGCATGCGTTCCCGGTGCTGCACCAGGCGGTCGCCGTACTCGTACGACGCGCTGGTAGCGAGCTCGGCGAGCTCGTCCAGCGATTCCGCCTGTTGGATATCGGAGAGGTCGGGGGTTTGCAGTGCGAGCAGGAAGGCTCTTTCAGGGTGCCGTCCGTTCTCGTTCAATAGCCCCCCGGGGGTCAGGTTGGATGCAGCGGCAATACCACTCTCCGTAAGCATAAGCCGCCCCCCGCGCCGCCGTCAAGG
>JACZVE010000270.1 GCA_022572825.1 SAR324 cluster bacterium | reverse complement strand
GCTCATTCAGTTGCTGCGTCAGCCCCTCACCGCGCTCACCGCGTCCATGCGCCGCCAGGGCACGCCCCCGCGCGATGTAGAAGTCGCTCCATGGCAGGGGCTCCGGCCGGGTGTATTCCTTCAGCGCGGCGGCGTAGCGCTCCACCTCGTCCCACTCCCCGGCGTTCAGACAGGCCTGCATGGCGTCGCGGTAAAACCAGAAGAAATTGTGGCCCACGCACCCTTCCTTGAGAACCTTTTCGGCCTCCCGCAACGCCTCCCGCCGCTTCTGGGCGTTCTCCGTCACCCGCGCGAAGCAAGCAAGAACCCAGGGCCCGACAAAATGCATAGCGGTTTCGCGGCAGATCTGCAAAGCCTCTTCCACGTATGCCAGGCCGCGGGAGCGCTCGCCATTGGCGAAGACGACGCTGCCGAGATTGCAAAGGTTATTGGCTTCGAACCTTTTGGCCTTGAGGTTTCGCGCCAGTACGAGCCCCCGCTCGAAATGCCCTTTGGCCCGGGCGTACTCCCCGAACAACTCGCCGGTGATGAATCCGATCAGGGAGTTGGCAATCGCCTCGGCGCGGTAATGGCTCACCTTTACGGCCATCTCGGCGGATTCCATTGCATCCTGCAACGCGCGTTGCAGCTCGTTCAGGTACATCCCGCTCCAGCCGCACATATGGAGGTTGGCCACCTCGATCCGTCCGAGACCCTGCTCCCGGCACAACTCCACGCAGCGGCGAAAGTGGCTGTGCGCGGTCTTCATTCTGCCGCGCATGTAGGAGGCATCTCCCAGGCCGCCCAGCGCGCGTGCCTGGTCTGCAAGCGATTCGGTCTCACGAGCATAATTCAGCGCCAGTTCGTGCTGTTCCAGGCAGCCGTCCAGGTTGCCGAGGGGGAAGTAGATATTTCCCCGCAGGTGATGGAGCTGCGCCAGCTCGTTGCTAAGCCCGTTCGCCTCCGCTGCGGCCTCGGCGTTGTCCAGGGCTTCCAGCGCTTCGTCGTATTTGTCGATGATGCGCATGCCGGCCGCCAGGCCGATCCAGGCCCGGCAGCGCTGCGTGTCGTCCGCGGCAGAGGCGAGAGCCTCTTCATAGGCCGCGATGGATTCGGGGACGGAGCCCAGGTCATGGCGCATCTGGCCCTGGAAGCAGGTCAGGGCGAATTTGTCCGGCTGCTCCATGGCCAGTTCCAGCCCCCGCCCGGCCAGGGTCGATGCGCGCTCGTAGTGAAACTCCTCCGCCTGCCCCTGGGCCGCTTCCAGGTAGGCCAGGGGCGCGGCGGGGTCTTCGGCGCGGTCCAGGTGCTCCGCCCGCAGCACGGCATCGCGCCCGCTGAACCATTCGGCCGCCCGCCCGTGCAGTTCCCGCCGCCGCGCCTTGAGCAGGGAGTTGTAGACCCCTTCCTGAATCAGGGCGTGGCAGAACAGGTAGTCTCCGCCTTCGGGGCGCACCAGATAGTGGGCGATCAGTCCGTCGCAGGAATAGCCCGCGTCGTTGAGCAAATGGCGCAGGGCGTCCAGGCCGAAGCTCTGCCCCAGAATGGAGGCGGCCTGCAGGGCCTGCTTGTCCGGCGCGTCGAGCCGGTCCATGCGCGCCAGCACAATGCTTTGCACGGAGCCGGGCACTGCACCGTCCGCGGTTTCCTCCGCGCTGCGCAGCAGTTGCTCCAGGAAGAGGGGGTTGCCTTCGGCCCGCTGCACGCAGCTCGTGGCGAAGCGGCTGGTGGCGTCCATGAATCCCCTGGCCATTTCCAGCGCTTCGGCCTCCCGCAGGGGTGCCAGGTCCATGGTCAGCAAAGGGCTGCCGCCGGTGGAGCCGCGCCACGCCGCATCCAGGGGATCGCCCTCGATGCGCGAGGTCATCATCAGCACCACCGGCGCCTCACCCACCGTGGCGGTGAGAGCGGCCAGGTGCGCCAGGGTGATTCCGTCTGCCCAGTGAAGATCCTCGATCACCACCATCAGCGGGGTGCGGGCGCTGACGGCCCTGACCAACTCCACCACCGTCTCGCGCTTGCCGCGGTTGCGGGTCTCGTTGTCCATGGCATCGTAGACACCCCGCCATTGGGGAGACTGGCCGTAATCCAGCAGGTCGTTGAGAAAAGGCTCCCGCTCCGGCGCCAGCAGCCCCTCCGCCATGGCCTGCCGGGCTGCGGCGCGGCGCACCTCCTTCCCGCTGCCCGGGGCGATGCCGAGCAGGCTCCGCACCACGGCGCGGACGGCATCCCGCCCCTTGGCGATACCGAAGTCCAGAATCAGCCCGGTGTGGCAGGCGAAGGCGCGCTCCAGCGCCATGGCTCGGAACTCTTCCACCAGCCGGGTCTTGCCGATGCCCGCCTCGCCCCGCACGTAGACTGACTGCCCCTGGCCCGATTCCAGGCAGGCCTCGACGAGCCCCGCAAACTGGCGCAGCTCGGCCTTGCGGCCCACGAAGGCGCGCTGGTCTTCGCTCTGGCCCCGGATTTCACCGGTCACACGGAACGCTGTGACGGGCTGCCCCTTGCCCTTCAGCTCCCCCCTTCAGCTCCTTCGCGCTCAGCGCTTCGGTCTCGAAGAAGGAGGCAATCAGGCGCTGCGTTTCCTGGCTGATCAAAATCTGGTCATCGTCCGCCAAGACTTTGAGCCGGGCGCCGATGTTCACCGTGTCGCCGGTGATGCCGAAGGTGCCGTCGCGAGTGTCGCGCAGGTTGGTGACGATCAGGCCGGTGTTGATGCCGGTGTGCAGGCGCAAGGGCCGCCCGATCTTTTCCTCCACCTCGGCGCTGATGCGCCGGGCCAGCTTGTGCAGCTCCAGGGCGGCCCGCACGGCCCGGCGGGGGTCGTCCTTGTGGGCTGTGGGAATGCCGAACAGCGCCAGCACCTCGTCCCCCACAAACTGGTTGACGATCCCGCCATGCTCGTCCACGATCTTCACCGCCTCGGCCTTGATGCGGCCCATGATCCCTTCCACGTCCTCCGGATCGAGCTTCTCGTTCATGGCCGTGTAACCGGAGAGGTCGGAAAACATCACCGTGGCCTGGCGGCGCTCGCCTTCGGGGGCCGGGGATTTAGCGGGTGTTGAAGGTTTCGGAGGAGAGGGTTCAATGGATTCGGAAGGCGTTACCGGTTTGGAGAGGTCGTGGCCGCAGCCGCCGCAAAACCTTTCACCTGGTTCATTGGTAAAGCCGCATGAAGGGCAAGGGGAGGCAATTGGCGTCCCGCACCCGGCGCAAAAGCGGCGTCCCTCGCGATTCTCGCTGTGGCACTTCGGACATTCCATGGCTCTCCGCCGGCCATGAAGCGATGCACAATGTCTTTTGCGGACTATATCACGGCCCGGATGACCACGGGAGCAGGATTATATGCTGAACAATCTCGCCGCATTGAATACACTGTACCGCAATTCCACGCACCGTATCATGGCGCTTGCGAGGGGAAGCCCACCATCGCATCACCGGAAACCGGACGGAAACGGACCGTGGTCTGCGTCACCGATGTGCGGGGCTATAGCCGCGTGACGGGCAAGCGCGATACCTCCGACGGCGCGCGGGGCATCCTCAGCCTGGGGGTGCGCGTGTACAATCAGCGCGACGAGCAGGTGATGGGATTTTCGGGAACCTTTCTCATGGATAAGGGGAGCTAGATGGCCAATCTTCCTCTGCAAGGAACACGGGTCGCGGACTTCAGCCAGGGTGTGGCCGGACCCATCGCCGCCATGCTGCTGGCCGATCTCGGCGCCACGGTGATCAAGGTCGAGCCCAAGCGCGGGGACTGGGTGCGCAGTGTCGGGCGCAAGGTGGAAAACGGTATGAGTCCCACCTACGTCAGCATGAACCGGAACAAGAAGGGCATCTGCGTGGATATGAAGGATGCGAAAGGACTGCAAGCCGTCACGCGGCTCGCGCGCAAGAGCGACATCGTGGTGGAAAGCTTCCGGCCGGGCGTGATGGAGCGCTTCGGCCTCGCCTACGAGCAGCTCAGGGGGGAGCAACCGGGGCTCGTCTACGCCTCGGTGACCGGTTACGGCCGCAGCGGGCCCTACGTGGACCTGCCGGGCGCCGATTCCGTCATTCAGGCCATGGGCGGCATCATGAGCATCAACGGCGTGGAAGGGGGCGAGCCGCTGCGCTTCGGGATGTTCATGGTGGACATGATCACGGGTATGACCGCCTATCAGGGCATCCTGGCGGCCCTGCTGGGCAAGGCGCAGAGCGGCGAGGGGCAGAACGTGAACGTGAGCCTGCTGGACGCCATCCTGGCCTTTCAGGCGCCACTGCTCACCGAGTATCTCATGTACGGCCTGTTGCCGGAGCGCAACGGCAACGTCAACTCCTTCGTTGCGCCCTCGGGCGTGTTCAAGACCAAGGATTCCTACATGATGTTCACCGTGCTCGATCACCTCTGGGCCAACTGCTGCCAGGCCCTGGACATGGAGGAACTGCGGCACGATGCGCGCTTTGCGGACAATGCCGGCCGGCTCGCCCACCGCGAGGCGCTGCTGGCACGGGTGCGGGACAAGCTGGCGGAAAAGACCACCGCGGAGTGGCTGGCGCTGCTGCGGGAGCACGACATCCTCTGCGCGCCCATCAACGATTACGAGAAGCTGGTCAACGATCCCCAGGTACTGGCCAATGGCGTGCTGGGCACCCTGCGGCACCCGGCGTTGGGCACGCTTCCCAACGTGCGCAACCCCGTGCAGTTCGGCGCTCTCGAGCTGACCTATACGCCCCCTCCCATCCTTGGCGAGCACAGCCGCGCGGTGCTGCAGGACGAGCTGGGCTATTCCACGGCGGAGGTGGACGCATTGGTCGCGGCGGACGTCATTCGGGATGCGGCCACACCCGCCGCCACCGGCGTCGAGGTCGCTTGAGCGGCACGGTGTCCTGGCGGGGTGGCGGCCAGCCGTGGCAAGCGGAGACTGACCGGACCGAACGGCGCCTGCACGGGAGAAAGCCGGGACTCGAAGGGAGCAAGGCGAGAGGGGCGTCTTGATGCAGACCCCATCCCCCCCGCATTGCCCGCGGAGAATGGGACTTACACCGATGATTTGGAATGTGATTTTCGGAACTTCCGCGGAAAGCTCCTCTCCCCGTGCACGGGGA
>JACZVE010000269.1 GCA_022572825.1 SAR324 cluster bacterium | reverse complement strand
ACCAGGTCCGTGGAGTCGGCTTTGCTGGTCAACGGCGCGCATGCCGGGACAGCAGGCGCATTCTCCAGTTGGCGATCGTTCTAGCAGCCCCCCGGGGGGTGATGCGCGGCCCTCGAAAAATTTTGCGGATCGTCCCAGATTTCACGTGGTCGGCTTGTTGATGGCACGGCCAGAGCTAGTAGGGTCAATATGCCCAGCCTGGGCCCATGTCTCCCAACGGCTACCGTAATGCTGCGCATGATGCCTGCCACCCGACGCGACCGCCTGACCGGGCTCCCAGGTCTCCCAACGATCTGGTAGCGCCGGCCCCCACCCTACGCTGGGCCGGCCCCTGCGGGGCGTCCGGGATGCCGCCTTTCTGGCTTTGCTATATGCGGCAGGACTTCGGCGGAGCGAGGTTGTCGCCCTGGATTTGACCGACTACGACAGCGAGACCGGCAGTCTGAAGATCGTTGCTTCCAAAGGGAACAAGGCCCGAATGGTCTACCTGGGAAACGGGGCAAAGGCCGCAATGACGGGATGGATCAACGTCCGGGGAGATAAGCCGGGGCCACTGCTGTACCGCATCCGCAAGGGCGGCAAGATCATCCCGGAGCGCCTTACCGACCAAGCCATTTGGGTGATCCTGGAAAAGCGTTTCCAACAGGCCAAGGTCAAGCCCTTCACGCCGCATGACCTGAGGAGAACCTTTGCCGGGGAAATGCTGGATGCCGGGGTTGATCTGGTGACGGTGCAACATCTCATGGGCCACGCCTCGCCGGTCACAACCTCGCGCTACGACCGCCGGGATGAAAAGACCAAAATGGAGGCAGCCACTAAGATACACTTTCCGATGGGGTAGAGATGGAGTCTCGACAAGCTGACATGGGGCCGTGTATTACAAGCGATATGCAGAGTTGATAATCGCCAGGCTCAAACAATCCCTCTCTTCTGCCTCGTATTCGGCCAACTTCAAGCCGGTATTTTTTCATTCAATTCCATTAGGAGATTATCGAAACATGGAAAACAAAGGCGTATTTATCGTGATGGCAAAGGTTAAACCCGAACAAGAAGATGCGTTCAATCGGTGGTACGACGAGGATCATATGCCCAAAGCATTGAACCGATTTCCAGGCGTGATAAGTGGCCGTCGCTACAAGATCATGGATGGAGGTGATGGGTACAACTACATGGCGCTTTATGAGTTTGAGAGTAAGGAAAAATTGAATGAAACCATGAAGTCCGATGCCTTACAGAATCTCATTCAGGAATTTGACGCTGCGTTTGGCGAAGTCAATCGCAAGAGGATGTTGTCGATTGAAATCAAGTCGTTTATTACCGGTTGAATTGAACCACCGGCTTTCCGATGGTCCCATCGTCGTTCCCGGGTAGCTCAACATGCGGGAAGAAGCGTTGAGGCCACCACTGTACACCATTCGCAAGGGGGGCAAGATGATCCCGGAGCGTCTCACCGATCAGGCGATCTGGATCATATTGGAGAAGCGGTTCCAACAGGCCAAAGTCAAGCCATTTACGCCGCATGACCTGAGAAGAACCTTTGCGGGGGAAATGCTGGATGCCGGGGTGGATCTGGTGACCGTGCAAAAGCTAATGGGTCACGCCTCCCCGGTCACCACCTCCCGTTACGACCGCCGGGATGAAAAGACCAAGATGGAGGCGGCCACCAAGATTCACTTCCCGATGGCCGGGTATTGAGCGTTAGTCCTGCGGTGCGTGCCTGATTTAGCGACATTGACTCCCTGGCTACAAGTCGGTAGGCACGGGGTTCGGCAAGAGATTCAACTATGAGCCGGTGGAGAAAAGATGTTCTTCAAGAAACCAAGAAGGCAGGCCAAAAAGGAGGAAAAGAAATGGAACCAGCGGAACTTTTTAACAAGGTCAAAACCCTGGCGAAGCAGGGCCTCACGCAAAAACAAATCGCCACCGAACTTGGGTTCAAGACCCCGTTTACCTTAAACAACCGCCTGGTCAGGGCCAGTCAGGCTAGCGGCAAACCCGTTCCCGCCTTCAGGCAGCCAAGAAAGGACAAGGCGGAAAAACGGGTTGAAGTGGTTGAGGTGAAAAGACGTGGCAAGGGAGAGGCGTTCGGTTTGAACATTCCCCAGGAACCGCTGCTCAGCGTGGGCGCAAAGCCGGGAACCAAGTTTTCAGTTATGGCGTATAGGGGGAGGGTTGTGCTGAGGGTGCAGTAGGGGAGGGCTTGAGCAGGGAAACAAGGGTTGTTCTCGCTCCACGCCCTGATCCAAGCGCCCCCGGAGACCCTCCGCCTGCTCCGTCCACAAGTCCATGCCAACCGTTCTCACTCGGTCCAGCCTGAACTCCAATTCTCCTACTGGATCGATTCCAAGGGGGTAGGTCAGTTCGTTGACTGATGAGAGAGTTCGGTATATTCGGGCATCGTCCGCGTCACAACCAGCTCTTCAGAAGAGGAAGGCTTCGTATGATTGAAGGAATCATCGATATTGACCGTAATGGGATTGGAATGGAGACGTTCTTATGTCGTCCTGAGCGAAATGGCCCGTTCCCGCCAGTGATCATGCTGATGGATGCGCCCGGTATTCGAGAGGAACTGTATAAGATGGCTCGCCGGCTTGCTGCCGTCGGGTATTTTGTTCTGCTGCCAAATCTTTACTATCGCGCCGGACGGGATACGAAATTCGGCCCCGGCGTGTTGAATCACGAAAGTGGCGATTACACGCGCATGCGGGCCATCCGAACTAAAATGACAATCCCGCCCGTGATGAGCGACGTCGCCGCCATGCTCTTATTTCTGAACGAACATGAAGACGCGCGGCCAGGGCCGGTGGGGGTCCATGGCTACTGCATGAGCGGCCCGTATGCCCTTGCCGCAGCCGCGCGCTTCCCGGAGAGAATAAGCGCGGCGGCCTCCTACTATGGCACCTGGTTGGTCAACGACGCGGAAGAGAGCCCGCACCTGAACCTGGACAAGATCGCTGGCGAGATCTACATATCCTGCGCCGAGTATGATGATCTCGCTCCACCGGATATGGTCGCGGAACTGAAACGGCTATTCGACCAATCCGGCGTCAAGGGAGAACTCGAAATTCAGCCAGGTGTGCATCACGGCTTTGCCTTTCCGGAGCGCTCCGTCTACGACATGCCCGCAGCCGAGCGCCATTGGGAGCGGCTGTTCGCACTCTATCGACGCAATCTGTAAGCCGGTTTCAGTTTGTCGTGAGTCGGGCGTGCCTTTACGCTTGGCGCGGCCGAGGAGAAATTTGGCGAGCGATCTCGCCCTCAGTTGTTGCCCCATCCTAAGACCTTATCCAGAGGCGCTCCAATCTGTTTCTGTCGCCAGCCCGAGACCCCTCCGATTTTATTACCTGATTCCGTGAAGCTTATATCAATTTGAGCGGATGGGGATGAATTTTTGCTGGGATAGGATTCATTTTGGGGGTTGAGGAATCTAAAGCACAGGTTGAGAGAGAAATTGTCAGATTTTGAAGCTAAATTCCCAGGACCAGAGAACACCACCGCGTTGGCCTGATGGAATTTCAAGGAATAAGGGGGCCTGCCAGTAATGGATGTGGTGAGGTGGAGCGCTCACCCTGGGCAGGCGCGCAGGACGGCCAGCACCCAGTGGCTGTTGGCGGTATGGCGGCCCAGCTTGAGCAGCCAGCCGCGGGCGTGATGGACCAGCATGGCGGCGTGGTACAGCAGGGTCTGGATGACGGTCTTCAGCCGGAAGCGAGTGCGTTCCAAGTCTCGCAAGCGCCTGGGAAGGGGACCGTGCTGTTTCATCAGTTCTCCCAGCAGGCGCAACACGTTGAAGGCCAGTTGGGCGCAAGCGAAGATGTGCTGGTTGGTTTTGAACTTGCCGGAGGGAAAGCGCTCCAGGCCGATGTCGGACTTGAGCTCGGCGTGGAACTGCTCGCAGGTGGCGTGGGCGTGGTAGAGATCGAACACCTCCTCGACGGGCAGATCGAGCGAGGTCCACAGAGCTTCCAGCTCGTATTCGGGGGCCAGAAGGAGCTGGCTGCCGTGTGCGGTGCGGCGGGTGATGAGGGTGATCAGTCGCACGATGCGCCCATCGGAGAGCTCGCGGGGCTCATCGATGAGGGCGGTGTAATAGCCGGGGCCGGAGGCGAAGTGGGTCTTTTCCTCGCCCAGGGCGTTCCAGACGCTCCACGGGTCTTGGCCGCGCGGGTTCCGGCGCAGGATGAAATCGACCCTCTCGTCCAGGCAGGCCGCACGCGTCTCCTCGGCATCGTGGCTGGCATCCATGCGTGCCAGCAGGCAGCCATCGGTGAGGCGCCTGGCCGAGGCGATAGCCTGCTTGAAAAACGGGATGAATCCGTTTTGCGGATGCTGCGAGCCGGGGCGCAGCTCGGCGGCCAACAGGTAGCCTTGCTCACCCAAGTAGGCCAGCAGCGGGTGGTAACCACAGAAGCCCTTATAGGTGTAGGAGACCCCCTCGCGATGGGTGCCCGAGTTGTCCATGGGGGTGGTGTCGATGTCCAGGGGCACAAAGCCCTGAGCATTCGCAAGCGGTTCCCCGTGCGCTTCCAGCAGCCGCAGGGAGGCCTCGTGCAGTGCCGCATCGGTCTTGGCGGGCGCGCCATCGAGGCGCTGGCGCAGAATCTCGGCAGAGGGCACCCGCTTCAAGCGCAACAGATGCCCGAAGGCCACATCGTCCCGAAAGGCAGTGACGGCCTCGAAATCGGTTTTGCCCAAGGCCAGCAGCACGGTCTGGACGGTAAAAATGACGGCGTCAGGAATGGTTTTCAGCGTGGGGCCGAAAAGAGACTGCAGGCGGGCCGATCGCAACAGGCCGTATAGGCAAACCAGCCCCGCGTGGCTGGTCAAAAAACGATCGGTCAAACCATATTCGATTCGCATGCCGATCCCTCCCTGGAAGGCCCAATAGTCTGTTCACCTGATAGGTGATTCCAGCGGACCGCCGCCAGACGCCGCCTGTCAAGGGAAAAATGGGAATGGCATGAATCGTGTTCACGGAATCAGGTGTAAGCTGCACCCCCAAATTAGTCGGTATGCCGGAAGAAACGGGTCTGATCGTATTTGAAGGGGAATTTATCCGATTTGGTAG
>JACZVE010000268.1 GCA_022572825.1 SAR324 cluster bacterium | reverse complement strand
GCCAACTGGGCATGGGGAGGTGGCCGATCAGATCATCATCGATGGTTTTGCCCTTCTTGTAGAGCACCTCGTGCGTATCCGGGGCGGTAACGTCGTAGACCAGTTTTTTGCCCTTGAACATCTGGTGCACGATCTTGAGCATGTTGGAACGGACGATCCGCGTCTCGTCGTTGTGATCCTCTTCGAATTTGGCCAGCAGACCCCGTTCGATTTCCTGCGTGCGGGAATCCTTTTCCACGCCTTTTCGGTTAAAGGTGACCACATTGGTCACGACGCCATCGATGCCCTGCGAGACCCGCAAGGAAGTATCGCGAACGTCGCCGGCTTTCTCCCCGAAGATGGCGCGCAATAGTTTTTCCTCAGGGTTCAGCTGAGTTTCGCCTTTGGGCGTGATCTTGCCCACCAGGATGTCGCCGGAGCGAACGTAGGTGCCGATACGCACGATCCCGCTGTCGTCGAGATTGCGCAGGGCCTCTTCGCTGACGTTGGGGATGTCGCGGGTGATGTCTTCCTTCCCCAGCTTGGTATCGCGGGCCACCACCTCGAACTCCTCTATATGGATCGAGGTGTACATGTCGTCACGGACCACGCGCTCGGAGATGAGAATGGAATCCTCGAAGTTGTAGCCATTCCACGGCATGAACGCGACGAGGATGTTCTGCCCCAGCGCCAACTCGCCCTGGTCGCAACTGGGACCATCGGCGATGATATCTCCCCGTTCGACCCGCTGCCCGACTTCCACGGTCGGTCGCTGGTTGATGCAGATGTTCTGATTGGAGCGCTGGAATTTATCCAGGTGGTAAATATCCACGTTTGCCGGCACGACGACCTCCTCGCTGGTCAGGTCGACCTCTGCCTGAACGACGATGCGTTCGGAGTCCACCCGATCCACCACGCCCGCGCGGCGTGCCACCACGCAGGCGCGCGAGTCGATGGCGATCTTGCGCTCCATGCCGGTGCCCACCAGGGGTGCACTGGGTTTGATGAGCGGCACGGCTTGGCGCTGCATGTTCGATCCCATCAGCGCGCGGTTGGCGTCGTCGTGCTCGAGAAACGGAATGAGCGATGCCGCGGCGGACACCAGTTGGTTGGGGGCCACGTCCATGTAATCGATCTCCCCCCGGCCGATCATCTCGAATTCCCCGCGATGCCGGGCAGATACCAGCTCGTTGACGAATTCCCGCTTTTCACTCAAGGGCGCATTGGCCTGGGCGATCCTGAACTGATCCTCCTCGATCGCGGAAAGATAGTGGATCTCGTCGGAGACCTTGCCGCCGTTGACCTTGTGGTAGGGCGTCTCTATGAATCCGAAATCATTGATCGAGGCGTAAGTGGCCAAGGACGCGATCAACCCGATGTTTGGCCCCTCCGGTGTCTCAATGGGGCAGATGCGCCCGTAGTGCGAGGAATGCACGTCGCGTACATCGAACCCCGCCCACTCCCGGGTCAGGCCGCCGGGCCCCAGGGCGCTCAGACGCCGCTTGTGGGTCACCTCGGACAGCGGGTTGGTCTGATCCATGAATTGAGAGAGCTGGCTGCTCCCGAAGAACTCGTTGATGGCCGCTGCCACCGGCTTGGCGTTAACGATGTCGTGCAGCATCATCGAGTCGGTCTCCTGCAGGCTCATGCGCTCCTTGACCGCTCGTTCCATGCGCACCAATCCGATGCGGAACTGATTTTCCAACAGCTCGCCCACGCAGCGCACACGCCGGTTGCCCAGGTGGTCGATGTCGTCAATGGTGCCTACGACGCTTTCCTTCAGGTTGAGCAGGTACTCGACGGTACGCAGGATGTCCTCCCGGCTCAGTATGGTGTGTTCCAGGAGATCCTCCAGCCCGAGCTTTTTATTTATCTTCAGACGGCCCACCTTGGACAGGCTGTAGCGATCCTCGTTGAAGAACAGGTTGTGCAGCAGCAGGCGAGCCGTCTCCAACGTCGGCGGGTCGCCCGGCTTGAGGCGTTTGTACAGCTCGATGAGGGCCTCCTGCGGCGTGCGCATGTTGTCGGCGCTCAGCGTTGCGCGCAGGGAGTGGCCGATGGTGCGGTCCCCCACATAGATCACATCGATTTTGCTGATCTTGTGTTCGAGCAGCAGTTCGAGCACCTCATTGGTGATCAGGCTATTGGCCGGCAGCAACACTTCGCCGTTCCCATCGGTGACGTTGGCGATAGGATAGCGGGCCGTCACGTCTTCCAGCGCAGCGGGGATGTGGGTCACACCGGCCGCCTGAATTTTCCGCAAGGCAGGACGGGTGATTTTGCGATCGGCGTGAACCAGCACCTCTTTTGATTTCGGATCGACGATATTGAATTCCGTCCGCTGGTTCAGCGTCACCTCCTCATCGACCACCTTGCTGAACACCCGATCGTCCGGTTCCCTGCCAATCGCCTGGCTGAGGTCGATGGTTTCGGACTTGTAGAAACGGCTGAGGATCTCTTTCTCGCTATAACCCAACGCGCGCAGCAGTACCGTTGCGGGAAACTTGCGCTTGCGATCGATGCGCACGTGGAGGATGTCCTTGGTATCGAATTCGAAGTCGATCCAAGAGCCGCGTTGCGGGATGATGCGCGCGGAGTATAGGATCTTTCCGCTGGAATGGCCCTTGCCCTTGTCGTGGGTGAAAAACACCCCCGGGCTTTTGTGCATCTGACTGACAATGACCCGCTCGGTGCCGTTGATGATGAACGACCCCTTGTCGGTCATGAGGGGCAATTCGCCCAGGTAGATGTCCTGCTCCTTGATATCGTGAATGTGCCGCGTGCCGTCCTCGGAGTCCTTCTCCCAGACGATCAAGCGCAGCGCCACGCGAAGGGGGGCAGAGAAAGTCACGCCGCGTATGCGGCATTCGTCCACCGTGTACTGGGGATCGCCCAGGCGATAGTGAACGTATTCTAGGGTGGTGGAACCGCTGAAGTCCGAGATGGGAAAGACAGAGCGGAAGACTGCTTCCAGTCCTTCGTTCTTGCGCTGATCAGGGGGCAGATCCTTTTGCAGAAAACGGCCGTAGGAATCCAACTGCATATTGAGCAGATTGGGCATCGGAGGCGCGGTGTCCCGGCCAAATGCGTACCGGATCCGGTGTTTGGGCAGGATGGGGTTCAACATCGGTATCCCTGTGGGCAATGGGGGATTTACTGCACTGATATGACGTCATAATCGAAAGGAAAGCGCGCAACGACAAGCTGCCTTCACCACCACGCTCGCTGGCGGGAAATCCGTGCGGGCGCGGTGTGCTCAATGAATTTGCGGTCGGAACTGATAATGGCCGCCAGGCGGTCCGTTGCGAATCGAAATGAGGAAGGGCAAAGAACATGTCCGCAGCAGACTGTATGCTCATCTTGCCAGGATATCACGGAAAGATGGACTAAGGAAATCATTTACCGCACCAATCGCAAAATTGCAAGCAAGTTTTTCAGACGACTTTTTCGGATGACTGCGCTACACCCCACCCCACCTTGCGATCATCGGGGGCGGAACGGGAATTTTAGCGGACTTGACAGGATTGCAGGATCAAGACGACCATAGCGACACCCTGCGCATCGTATTGCGGCAAGCGGCTCGGAACGCGATGGACGTGTTTCACTTCCGAAATTTCGAGGCACCCGGTCCCCATCAAGCCGTTTTGACGATCGGGAATTTCGACGGCGTACACATCGGCCATCAGGCGCTGATTCGGCAAGTCGTGCGCGATGCGCGGCAGATGGGCGTCCAGTGTGCGTTATTAACCTTCCAGCCCCATCCCCAATCGGTGTTGCAGGCGCATCCGCCGCCGATCATCACCAGCATTGCCATGCGCAGGCGGCTTTTCCAGCAACTGGGGCTGGACGCCGCTTTCTTCATTCCCTTCACGCGCGAGTTTGCCCGCAAGTCCCCGGAAACCTTCGTGCGCCAATACCTGCTCGCCTACTTCCGAATCAAAAAGCTGATCGTTGGATTCGACTTTCAGTTTGGCCACGAGCGGCGGGGCTCCGCGGAAATCCTGCGGGGACTGAGCGAGGAGTTTGGCTTTCAATTCGAGATCTTTCCCCAGGTTTCGCTGGGGGAGGAGAAAGTCAGCAGCTCCAATATCCGCGCCGCGCTGGCCGAGGCGGACTTTGCAAGGGCCGAGCGCTTATTGGGGCGCCCGTTCAGCGTGCTGGAAGAAGTGCAGCGTGGAGAGCAGCGGGGCCGGGGAATCGGGTTCCCCACGGTCAATCAGGTGCCCGCCGAGCCGCTGCCGCTCTCATTCGGTGTCTACGCCTCCCGGGTGATCGTCCAGGAGCGCACCTACGGCGCAGTCAGCAACTATGGCGTCAAACCGACCGTGGGTACGGACAAGCCGCTGCTGGAATCCTACCTGTTCGATTTCGACGGGCAGATTTACGGGGAACTTGCGGAGGTATTTCCCCTGCGTCAACTGCGCAGTGAGCGCAAATTCCCGTCCCTGGATGCGCTGAAGCGGCAGATCGCCGTGGATCGGGATGGGGCGCTCAGCTATCTGGACAGTCTGTAGCCCACTTGCGGCCGGGCAAAGGTGACCGATGGCGATCCTGATTTATTCGGGTTCGAAGTACAGCGTGCCGCCCATCATGCTCCGTGGTAAATACGCCCGCTGTACGCAGCCCTCACTTCCGCAAATGATTCAAACAGCGCCTTTCAAATCGTGCAACGAAGGCGCCTGGGGACCGGCCTCCCGGTAATGCGATGGATACCGGAGCACACGCCGGACGGCATGCACACGATTTGCCTGGGCGTGCCGATTCCCGTCATTGATCGTAAGGTACGGGAGTCGAGCGGTTCAAAGGTGCCGCGCCGCCCGATTCGCGACATTGGCGATCAGCAGAGCTAAACCTCCGTCTGTTTAACGCAATTCCGCTACCCGGGCCTTCATTTTTTCTGCCCAAGGGGAATCGGCATAAACTTTAATGAAATGCTCCCAGGTTTTCTTTTCCCTTTCAGAAGAGTAATCGACCTTAAATCGCTTCTTTTTCTTTTCCTCAGCTGATTTCTTGCCGGAAAATTTCCTAACCTTCAAAAACCCTAAATACTTTGGCTTCCCGGCCTCAATTTTAAATGCAAATTCATCGGATTCAGGAAGTTTGAAACCAGCGGGTAA
>JACZVE010000267.1 GCA_022572825.1 SAR324 cluster bacterium | reverse complement strand
CCGCACTTCGTGGACGAGGCGCCAATCGAGCGTCCGGTCACGCGGCACGCAACGCACATCCTGGCCGATGGCCGCAGCGTCAACGTCGATTTCGCCTGCGAGCCCTTCGGCAAGGCCCCCTACAACGGGTTCACCGCCTACCGCAGCCGCTTTGACCGCTGGCTGGCCGACCAGGCCGTCCAGGCGGGCGCGCTGCTGGTGCCCTCCACGGTGGTCGATGACCTGATCGTGGAAGGGGGCCGCGTAACCGGCGTGGTGGCGAGGCGGGAGGCGGGCGAGCTGCACGCCCCCGTGGTCATCTGCGCGGACGGCATCCTTTCGCTGCTGGGCCAGAAGGCGGGCTTGATCAAGGCCCAGCACCCCGCTCACTACAGCATCGGCGTGCGGGAAACCCTGGCCCTTCCCGCCGGGGTCATCGAGGACCGCTTCCAGATCGAACCCGGCGGGGGCTGCGCGGCGCTGTTTCTCGGCGACTGGCCCAAAGGGCTGCAGGGCGGGGGCTTCGCGTACACCAACAAGGAGACGATATCGCTGGGCTTCGTGGCGCAGATGCCGTCGCTGGAGAGCCGCGGCGTGAATATCCTCGACGCCCTGGACGAATTCAAGCGCAGGCCCGCCGTACGCCGCATGATCCAGGGCGCCGAGCGGCTGGAGTACGGCGCGCACGCGGTGCCCGAGGGCGGATGGCACATGCGGCCGAAGCTGGTTCGCGACGGGCTGATGCTGGTGGGCGATGCGGGGGCGATGGTGCTGGCGGCGGGAGTGATCTACGAGGGCGTTCACTACGCCATGCACTCGGGGTTGCTGGCCGCCGAGACCGCGCTGGAAGCGCTGGAGAGCGGAGACTGCACCGTGCGCACGCTGCGGCGTTACGAGAAGCGCCTCGACGCGTCCTATGTGACCCGCAATCTCAAGACCTTCCGGCACATGCCCCGCGTGCTGACCAGCCCGCGCATGTACGGCGTGTACCCGGAAGCGCTGTGCAGCATCGCGGAGGACTTCTTTCGCGCCGACGAGCAGGGGCATGACCGATTGCTGACCCTGGTGCGGCGCCATCTGCTGCGCAAGGGCAACCTGCTGCCGGCGCTCCAGGACGCCTGGCGTATTGGTCGGGCGCTATTGTTTTAGTGTCGTAAAAGAGAAATTCGCTCAGGGAAGCTGCTGCGGATCAACGGTCTTCTGCTGGTTCGCAGCGCCATCGCGAGTATCCCGCCCGTTTTGCTGGGCGCAAGCTCACCCCTCTATCCTGCTGTCCGCTATGAAGGAGGCGGGAGGCGCTCCCTCAGTTCCTCCGCCTGCTCCAGCCACCAGGGCATTTCCATGTCGCGGAAGAAGGCGATGGCTTGGTCGAGATTTTCGCAGGCTTTAGGCAGGTCGCCCTTTTGCTGAAACAGTTCGGCGTAGCGGAAGTGAGCGATGGCGAGGTTGGGGCGTTCGCCCCTGTCCTGGGCGAGCGCAAGACTTTTTTCCATATGCGCTTCGACCCTGCTCCAATCGCACGGGGATTCTGCGGCTGCTGCAATGGCCAAGGCGCGGTGTGCGATGACCTCTCCCCATTTTTCGCCAGATCGGGAGTATTCCAAGGCCTGATTGGCGAAGTGAGTTGCATATTCGGGAGAACCGGTCACCGCATAGGTTTCAGCCTGCAAGCTGTTCAGGATTACAAGTAACATATGGGAGTCTGTGGTTCCGATCAGGTGCTCCCCTTCCGCCATCTGCTCGATTCCCTTTTCACTCTCTCCCAGCATGAATCTGGAATACCCCTCGAAGCCGAGGCCATACCCAGCCAGGATCGCATCTCCACTTTTATCGGCAATTTCCACACCCTTGGTGATATGATTGATTGCAACTTTCCAATTGCTTTTCCAAAAATTAACTATCCCCAGGAGCACGTGTGCGTGAGCCTCCCGAGTTAAATTATTAATGCTTTTTGCAATCTTCAATGCCTTTTCAGTGAGTCTGATCCCGCGTGGAAAGTCACCCATCGTTGCATAAATAACTCCAAGCAACGCCGTGGAGTATGCAACCTCTTCCAGGTTGCCTAACCCCTCTATTGCTGGGATTCCTTTCTCCAGGTTCTCGATACCCTTGGGATATTCACCGGTCAGCAGGCAGGCCCGACCGATGATGTTATACAACAGGGCGAGCAGGCCATCGTCACTCAACCCCTTGGCAATATCCGTGCACCGTTCAAACACTGACAGGGCCCGTGCAAAATCGCCCATGACAAAATGGGTCCGTCCGATCCAATAGG
This sequence comes from SAR324 cluster bacterium, assembly GCA_022572825.1. Lineage (GTDB taxonomy): Bacteria > SAR324 > SAR324 > SAR324 > JACQKK01 > JACZVE01. The sequence continues at coordinate 2,844 of JACZVE010000267.1, read as the reverse complement.
TTGTTTTCGCCAAACGGTGCTCATCTCCGATATCCTGGGCATACTGCATAGATTTTCCAAGCACGTGTAAATGTTCGTCTTTGGCGGCGTAATGGGAAACGGCGGACCACTTGAGATTGAGGTCGATGCGGTGTGCCTTGCGCTCCGGGGTCATCTCCATCCCGTCCAACCGGTTGAGCGCCTTGCGGAAGCGAGCCCTGGCATCGTCCAGGGAGAAAAAACCGGCCGCTTTGTCCCCGGCCAGTTCCATGTATTTTACGGCTGTCTCCGCGTCGTTGCTGCTCTCAAAATGGTGGGCCAGGGTCTCATAGTGTTCCTCCAGGCGGTCTGCGTAGAGCCTCTCCATGGCTCGGCCCACTATCTCGTGGAGGTCCTTGCGGCGCTCGATGAGCAGGGTATCGTACACCACGACCTGGGTCAGCACGTGCTTGAAGAGGTAAGCCACCTCGGGCAGCACGCTTATCTGCTGGATCACCTCCTGACTTTTCAGGGTTTCCAGGAAAGGCGCTAAAGTATTTTCCCCTGGGTGGGCAGTCTCCAGCAACCGTTGGCCGAACTCTCGCCCGATTACCGAGGCCAATCGCAGCACTTCCCGGTGGTCCTCCCCCAACCGATCCAAACGGGAGCGGATTACTGCCTGCACTGAGTTAGGCAACGAGAGATTTTCCAGGGAACGGGTCAGCGCTGCCTGTCCGTCCTTGACAAGCACCGTGCCCTCCTCCAGCAGGTCCTGGCACATTTCCTCGATGAAGAAGGGATTGCCTCCGGTGCGCCCGTGGATCAGCTTGGCCAGCCCTTCGGGCAGCCGCTCGGCCTCCAACACGGCCCCCACGATTGCCGCGCAGTGCTCGGCCCCAAGGACCGCCAGAGGCAGATTCGTGTGCTGGGTCAGCCCGCTCCAGGAGCCCTCATACTCCGGGCGGTGGATGATCACCACCAGCAGACGATGGGGTGCAATCAGCCCCAACAGGTACCGCAAGGCCGCATCCGATGCCTCGTCCGTCCAGTGCCAGTCCTCCAGGATCAGCACCATGGGCTTTTGAGCGGCGGTTTGGGTCACAATGGCAGCATAAGCCTCCTGCAGACGGACCCTCAGGGCCTCCCCTGTAAGGTCCGTGGGCAGTGCAAATTCCTCGCTGGGGATGGAGAGCAGGTGCAGGTAGCACGGCAGGTACTCTTCCAGCGCGGGGTCGATGGCCTTCAGATTGACCACCGCTTTCTCCAGTAACTGCTCGGGCGATTTATCGTCGCGCAAATCGAGGCCCCGACGGAGTGTGTCGATCAACGGCAGATAAGGAGTGGCCGTGCCGTAAGATTGACAGCGGCCTTCCGACACGGTGACTTTTGCCCGATCGATTCCCCGGCGAAACTCGTAGAGTAGGCGCGACTTGCCCAGCCCGGCCTCGCCCACCACCGTAACGAACTGACCCTGGCCGGCCACGGCTTTCTCCAGGCAGGCGTTGAGCGTCGTTAACTCCACTTCCCGCCCGATGTAGGGTGTGAATCCGCGCTTCTCGGCAGCCTCGAAGCGGCTCTGGACGCCGGACTCACCGGTTACCTGAAAGGGAATGATAGGTTGATCTTTCCCTTTGAGGGTTACCGGCTCCAGCATTTCGGTAGTGTAGAAGGGAGCGATCAGGCGTCGGGTTTCGGGGCTTATGAGCACTTGGTCATCTTCGGCGAGGGCCTTGAGGCGCGCACCCGTGTTCACGACATCTCCCGTCACCCCGACCGTGCCATCGCGAACATCGCGAGTACTTGTCACCACTAGCCCCGTATCGATGCCGGTGTGCATCCGCAATGGCCGCCCGATCTGCTCTTCCACTTCCGGGCTCATGTTGGACACCAACTCGTGCAACTCCAGGGCGGCTCTCACGGCCCGGCGCGGATCGTCCTCGTGTGCGGTGGGGATACCAAACAGCGCCAGCACCTCGTCGCCCACGAACTGACTTACGATGCCGCCATGGCTCTCAACGATCTTCACCGCCTCCGCCTTGATGCGGGACATGATCCCTTCCACTTCTTCCGGATCGAGCTTTTCGCTCATGGACGTGTAGCCGGACAGATCGGAAAAGACGATGGTGGCTTGGCGGCGCTCGCCGGCGGGAGCGGGGGAATCAGGCTCTTTTGCGGTGGTTTCCAGCGGAAGCGATGAAGAGTCCGAGGACTTTACGGGTTTGGAGAGATCGTGGCCGCACTCGCCGCAGAACTCGCTTCCAGGGTCAAGTTCCACGTTACAATTGGGGCATTTTTCCAAGAGGGCCGTGCCACATTTGTTGCAGAATTTGCGGCCCTCCGGATTTTCATGCTGGCACTTCGGGCATTGCATGGCTTCCTCCTCCGGTCACCAGTGAGGCGGGACAAAGTCTAGCAAAACAAAGAAGGAAAAGGGATTGCGGATTGCCGCAGTGGAGGTGCAGTGAAGGGAAGGACGAGTGCGGAAAGGAACGAGTGGTTTGGATGGAGGTGAGGGGGATCGAACCACTTGGCACGTGCGACTTTCGTCCATTTCACGGGCCAGCGAAGGGGCCTCCGCCTGATCGATGACGGTTGTTGGACGCGCGTGTCCGATAGAGGTTGCACCCTCGCACGTATTGCCACGCTCCTTAAGCGCCCCGCCTGGGCTCGCAGTGCGTCACACCGTCAGGCCGGCTCCAGCCACACCGCGGTATCGTGAAATGCCACGCCGCCCGCGGGAGGCACCGGATCGCCGCCCACCAGCAGGTTGATCCCGATGCCCTCCTGAAAATCGCGGTTCGGCCATACTCCCTCCACGATCAGCGTGCCGGGAAGCATGCCGTCGAATCGCCGCGCGTGCACCTTCAGGCTGCCGCGCCGGTTGCC
>JACZVE010000266.1 GCA_022572825.1 SAR324 cluster bacterium | reverse complement strand
AGATAACCGCAGCGGACGACATCGGGGTGGAGAATCCCGACGGGATCGTAATCACCGGAAACGACAACGACCTGGTCTTGGCGTTTCGGCTGGAGAATATCTTCACCCCTGAGCTGTTGGACTCGGTGTTAACCCGCGATGAATCGACCGGCAAATTCGTGCTCACCTCCCCCTCCCCCGAGGCCAGCGAGTTCCTGGCAGTGCTGGAGGCTGCCCTGGATTTCGAGGAAACACGGGTTCGCATAATAGCGCCGGTCGCTCCAAGCGACATTAAGGTCGATGAATCCCTGAAAATCATGGGGATCATGGTCAACGTTACAGCGGCGACCGAAGATGAAGACGGCATCGTTGTTGCCCCCGGTCTCCAGACAGAGGCTCAGATTAAAGTGAGAGGTCTTGTCGACGCCAGTGGGGAGGTGCTTGCGACCCGTATCCGCGATAAGGGAGAACCGGATTCCGATGATGTCCGCCTCAGGGGCCCTGTTTCCAGTATCCCCGGATCGCCCGTGTTCCAGATACTCGGAGTCAACGTCGACACCACGGGCGCAACCCTCATCGATGGCAACGGGTCCATCGTTCTCCAAGCCGACTTCTTCAATCAGCTCGTTGTGGGAGCTGAAGTTGACGTGGAGCACGGCAGCTTTAACGGAACTGACACCATCTCGAACGGCCCCAACGGCACGGTCATCGAATTGAAGGATTAGAACGAGATACCCTCTCGCAAGGCTTGGCTTGCACCGGCGGGCCCTGAATTTTCACTCCCCGCAAGCCTGGGTCAGCCTACTGGGCTGCGGGGTCTACACCTGCATTCAGGGCGGACCGAGCAGGGTTGCACCACCTCGTTGCGCCTATGGCGACCCTGCATTGACACGGCTTCCGGCCATTCCATTGCGCAAGGTTTGACAGCCATAACCATCCCTCTCCCGCACGTCTCAGCTCCGCCGTCCCCGGTCATCAAAGCAGACGCCCCGGCGGGCTCGCACAAGAGCCGTTTGCCAGACAGCCCGCCCCCTGGAACAAACAGAACCACTGGCGGCGCCCGTTGGATCAGGCGCCGCCACACTGGCCCGACAGGCGGCACGAGGTGCCTGCGGCATCGATTGCTGCGCTTTTCGCCCGCGGGCGGAGCTGCTCACATCGAGCACAGTCCGGTCCATTCATGTTGTGCCTGACATTTTGTACTTGACAGGAGGCACGTCAGGACGTTTAACCATATGGTTAATTTATGCCGGGTAAGTCAGGACGGGTTAGTTAAGACGCCGCGTCCCCTAACGAGTTACGCATACCGCCATCCAGAAAGGAGCCACGATGAGTGAGGTGATCGTATTCGGATATCCGCAGAGCACCTACGTTCGCACCGTGCGCATGTCCCTGGAGGAAAAGCGCATTCCCTACGCGTTGGAGCCCATTGACCTGAAAGCTCCAGAGTACCGCAAGCGGCATCCGTTCGCCAAAATGCCCGCCTTTCAGCACGGCAACGTGAAATTGTACGAGACCAGTGCCATCACGCGCTACATTGACGAGGTCGTCGACGGGGCATCGCTGCAGCCGACTGATACCACCGCGCGCGCCGACATGAATCGCTGGATCAGCGCCATCAACGACTATCTCTACGCCGCCATGGTGCGTCGCTACGTGCTGGAATACGTCTTTCCCTCCGGGAAGGATGGCGCTCCGGACCGCGATAAAATCAATGCCGCCATGGAGGATATCGGCTATCAGCTCGGCGTCCTGGATGGCGATCTCGACGGGAGGAAGTATCTCGCCGGGGATTCGCTGTCCCTGGCGGATCTGTTTCTGGCGCCCATCGCCTATTACCTGTCCAATATGCCGGAGAGCAGGCAGGCGCTCGAGAACGTCAACAACGTCAAGGCTTGGCACGATGCGATGGCCCAGCGCCCCAGCTACACGCAAACCGTTCCCCCGCCCCCGCCCGGCGCCTAGAACCGGCCTCCAGATCGCTTGCGGCGGGCAGGGGTCCCTGCACATCGCATTGCCGCCCCATGCCGAATCCCCTGGTACCTGCTTAATTTTGTTTTCTGATCCGGTTGCCCCCGTGGCCAGCCGGATCACCTGAAAGAGCACGCGCGGGGACTGCCGCGCTCCCGCGGGCGCGGTGTTTCCATTGCCAAATCCGGGCAATGACGGCAAGCTTTGCAAGCGGCTCGTCACGTAGATCGCACAGCTTGCAAAGGCGAAGAGGTGACGTCTACATCCGGCCACTATCCCATCGAGCGCCGCAGTGGCGAGATCGAGCGGCTGCGCATGCAGGGCGCCGCCATGGCGTTCGATGCCGGTCTCATGCTGGACCGTATCGGCGTCCAGCCGGGCTGGCGCTGCCTGGACCTCGGATGCGGCCCCGGCGGTATCATCGATCTCCTCAGCGCGCGGGTCGGCGCCACCGGCCGCGTGATGGGCCTGGACGCTGATCCCGCCATGTTGGCGGCGGCACGCCAGTGGGCCGAGGCGCAGGGCCTGGCCAACGTGGAATTGGTGCGGGGCGATGCGTACCGGACGGACCTTCCCGGCGATGCATTCCACCTGGTGCACATACGTTTCCTGGCCAGCACGGCGGGGCAGGTCGACGACCTGTTGCGCGAAGCGCTCCGGCTAACCAAGCCCGGCGGCGTTCTGGCACTGCAGGAACCGGACATCGAAACGCTTAACTGCTATCCGCCTCACCCCGCCTGGCAGCGGCTGAAAAATCTGCTATCGGAAGTTTTCGGTGCCGTAGGCGGCGACGTACAGCTCGCCCAAAGATTGTATTCGCTCTTGCGCCGGCGCGGGCTGGCGGACGTGCAATACCGGCCGTTCCTGGTCGGTGTGACCAGCGGCGACGCCATGGCCGACTTTCTGCCGCAGACTATCGAATCGTTGCGCGGCACCCTGCTCAGCAAGGCCCTTGTCGCCGAGGCGGAGCTCGACGCGGCGCTTGCGGCCTGCCGGCGTCACCTTGCCGACCCGGATACGGTCTCGACGACCTACCTGGTGGCGCAGGCCTGGGGCCGTAAGCCGGTCTAGGCGGCGTTTGCATAACAGGGAGAAAATTCATTAGGGTTGTTCAATGCAGCGCGCAAGGGGGAATATTGCAGGCGGATGCTGCGGCGCGCAGGAGGAGAACTTACATGCACGTCGGATACAATACGTTTTTCCAGAACCCCGACCGGTATCTTTCAGACCAGGAGGTTTATCGGCAGGAGCTGCGCCTGGCCATGCTGGCCGAGCCACTGGGATTCGAGTCCATCTGGAGCACCGAACATCATTTTACGGACTATCTGATCAGCCCGGACGTCATTCAGTTTCTCACCTACATGGCCGCCGTCACCGAACGGGCCTATCTGGGATCCGCGGTGGTCGTGCTGCCCTGGCATGATCCGATCCGGGTCGTCGAGCAGGTCGCCATGCTGGACACCCTGTCCAATGGCCGGATGATACTGGGGCTGGGGCGCGGCCTGGGACGCGTGGAGTTCGAGGGCTTGCGCGTCAACATGGGCGATTCCCGCGAGATATTCGCCGAGTACGCACAGGTCGTGATCGAGGGACTGGAAAACGGCTACTGCGAATTCGAGGGGAAATTCCTTCGGCAGCCACGGCGCGACATCCGACCCGCACCGTTCAAATCCTTCAAGGACCGCACCTACGCCGCCACGATGTCACCGGAATCCCTGCCGAACCTGGCCCGGCTCGGCCTGGGTATTCTGGTGATTCCGCAGAAGCCCTGGGCGGAAGTGGAAAAGGATTTCTCCGTTTACAACGCCGCCTTCCGGGATGAGAACGGCAGGGATGCTCCGCCTCCCCTGTGCGCCGCGTTCATCTGCGTGGACGAGGATGCCGCCCGCGCGGAGGAAAATGCCCACCGCTACATCGGCGACTACTACCATTCCATGATGAAGCATTACGAGCTGACGGCCGGGCATCTGGCGAACACGAAGGGCTACGACTTCTATCACCGGGTGGCAAAGCACATCGAACGGCACGGGGCGGACAAGTCGGCGGCGCAGTTCGTGGAACTGATGCCCTTCGGCACTCCGGAGCAAGTGTTGAAGAAAGTCCGCTTCATCCACGAGCGCATCGGGAACAGTGCCCTGCTGCCAACCTTCAGCTTCGGTGGTATGCCCTACGACATGGCGGAAAGAAACCTGCGCCTCTTCGCGGAGGCGGTCATGCCCGAGGTGAAAAAGATCTCCACGCGCGAACCGGAATTCGCCAAAACAGCCTGATACGGCTTTGTAGAATCCCCCGCTCGGCGCCGGTTGATACCCGCTGGCTAACCCGCGAGACGCTGCCGGATCAGCTCCAGGTGCTCGCGTCCCCAGAACAGCTCGCCGTCGATGACAAAGGTAGGCACGCCGAACACCCCCATCTCCTCCGCCTCGGCACGGATGCGGTCGTGCTCCGTCCGGCCCTCGCCGTCGAGATACGCCGGGAAGCCCCCGACCTCGCAGCCTGCCTCCCGCAGCACCCCCTGGATAAGATGGCGATCTTCGATGTCAAGCTCTCGCCGCCAGAAACGCTCGTAAACGATGTCATTGTAATTTCGCAAAGCGTCCTTGCCCTGCCGATTGGCCCACAGCATCCCGATGGCGGCGAGCGACGAGTCCCAGATCTTCTGCGTGCCGCGAATCGTCAGTCCGCGCAGGTTCGCGTAGCGCCGCACGTCCTTGTAGGTGTAGCGCACGCGCCGCCACTGGTGCGGCGTGCGATTGTCTTCCAGCAGCGTACCGTCGGGGGCAAGCCTCGCGCTGCCCAGATAGCTGGGGATATCAAGCGTATAGGGCAGCCAGTCGATCTCGGCGCCGCAATCCCGTTCCAACTCGTAGGCGGAATCTTTGGCCAGGTAGGCGTAAGGGCTTTTGTGGTCGATGTAGAGGCGGATGCGTTTGGTCATGGCGTCAGCGTTTCATGGCTCAGAAGGTCCACTCTCGGGGCGCGCCGCCCTCGTCCTCCTCGTCCTCCCAGCCGATGCGGCGCACTTCCAACGCCGCCGGGCGGCCGAAGCGGTTGCGGCCCACGCGGAACTCGACGATATCGCCCGCAAATATGCCGCTGAGGGCCTCGTCCCGCAGGGCGGAGCGGTGCACGGCGAACACCGCTCCGTTC
>JACZVE010000265.1 GCA_022572825.1 SAR324 cluster bacterium | reverse complement strand
CGGGGCGCGTGCCTTTGTCTTGGCAGGGGGTTGCAGCGCCTCGGTCAGTGCGGGCATGGACATGATGGACACTGTACGATTGCGGAAAAACCGCCCTTTGAGAACAAACGCGCGCACGCGGTGCAAGGGCGGCTCGAACAGCACGTCCAAGATTCGGCGGCCGGACAGGCGGCTTCCCGCGAGATTGGCCGCTCTTTCCAGGGAAGGCGCGCCGGGCATCATCTGTATCTCGGCCTTCAGTGCGCCCCACGAATCGTGGTAGTAGGCCCCGTCGAATGTGTTGGCAGGCAGCTCGGCCCAAGGGGGTGGCAGCTTCGTGAGGGAGTTCTTGAAAACGAGCCGGCGCCGCTCGACGGTCAAAGGTACGCCGGGATACCAGACGGGCTCCTCGTTTGGCGACCATCCGACAATTCCGATGACCTTGTAGTCGCTATGGAAAAAGGGCACGAGCACGAAATGGGTTCGCGACTGATCACCCCACTGGCAAAGGGTGCGTCGCAGCGTACGCTGCTGAACGCCAATCGCGTAGCTCATCCGCCTCCGGATATTCGTACGTGTCGGGCAGGATTCTCGCAGCCATCATATATCCCGGCGAGTACATATTGGAAGCCTTCGCCGAATTTCGGTCTTTGAGCGGCGTTGCGAAGCGTCGTCCACGGCGTCCCGTTGCGGGTAGGGCGCTGCCGGCGGCGACGCGGGATACGCGTCACAATCGTTGCATCAGAAAGGCGAAAGCCCGGTGCGAGGGGGGGCACACCGGGCTTTCGGGGGATGCCGCCATACCTGGCGGCTTGGAGTACGGTTGATCGGGATGTGCAGCAGTCGCCTGCTGCCGCACTATTCAAGTCGCTCTATAGACGCACCTCTCAGTATGCGGACCTCTTACATTTCGCGTCCTGCGTGTCTTTTGGTTCAATGCCCTCGCCGACGTCACTCTGTGGATGTCTTTGGAACTCGGCCCGGCCTCGCGCCAACCGCCCGCGTCGTGCCGTGTCTGTTGAAATAAACGATGCTATAAACAATATTGTTCCAAATTGAAATAAGGAGAAATTGTGGAGCCGAAGGAATCTTCGCTGGCGGCCCTTCGGTCATGCAGCGGTATAGCAATGCAGCACCATGGCAATGCCGCGAAATGGCCCCGCAGCGGTAGTGCAGCGGAGACGGCCGTCCGCACGATCGGTCAGCGCGTCTCTGTCGCGCATCGCCTGGTAAGTACCCCGCTCGGTGACGGACCCGCGCCGGCACCGCAGCCGCGTTTGCACGAAAGCCCGCTTGGGAGATTCGTCCTTGCCGCCACCGTGAGGGGCGCCGTGCCGCAACCGCTGGCGCATTGCGCCGCAGGGCCCGTTGGGGCCGAAGGGGGCCCGCGAGTTGGCGCCGATACCCGGCACGGACGCGGGCCGTGACCCCGCAGGACAAGCGGGTTGTATCCCACCGTGCACATGCGGTACATTCGCGGTGCATTTGCGCAGGATTTGCAATGGTTGCGCGCCACCCCCCGCCCCATGGCGGCAAAGGGGGCGCGAGTCCGCGCGGGGTGCATCGCCGACCATCGCCGGCACGGGCCGGCATCTTCCTAGACAGACACCGTCAGCCAATCACTTCGCCGAACCCAAAGCGAAACCCATAGCCAAACGAGGATCGCCGCATGCACTATCTGCACACTATGATGCGCGTGAAGGATCAGGACAAATCGATCGAGTTCTACACCAAACAGCTCGGAATGAAGGTAATCCGGCAGAATGAATATCCGGACGGTCAGTTCACCAACACCTTCGTCGGCTACGACGACAAGGATCCCAACGCGCCCATGATCGAGCTGACCTACAACTGGGATGGCAGGGATTACGAGTTGGGTGACGCTTGGGGGCACATCGCCATCGGCGTCGACGACATCTACGCAGTCTGCGAGCGGCTGGAAAAAGACGGCGTCCCGGTGCCCCGCAAGCCGGGCCCGATGAAGCACGGGACCACCGTAATCGCTTTTATCCGCGATCCGGACAACCGAAGCATCGAGCTGATTCAGCGAGGCCAATAGCGCCGCTTACACCGATCTGCGCAGCTCCCGTTGCTCGGAGCGAATCAGCCGCAGGCGCCGCTGCCGTTCCATGCGCAGCAGTTGGCCCAGCACGCTGCGCTGAGTGGCGGTGAGGCCGCGCAGCTCGCAGCGCACCAGCCACCGGTTGCCGCCAAAGGGCCGGCAATCCAGAACGCGCCCCATCATTGCCAGCGTGCGGCGGCGGGGGCGCGGCAGTTCGAACGACACGTAACTGCCGCCAGGGATCTCGCTGTTCAACACCAGCGAGAATCCGCCTTCGCTCATTTCCAGCAACACGCCCCGCATCTCCTGCGCGGGCACGAGATCCAGGTTGGCCTCTGGCGTTTCCGGGCCCGCCAGCTCCGTACGGACGCGGAAGCTCATCGGCTTGACGATCGGCAGCCGGGCGCCGCGCGGCCGCTGCCCGCCCCCGACCAGCTGATGGGCCAGCGTGAGCAGGTTGCGCCCGGCGACGGCCCCGCGGATCCGCAGCGGAAAGCGGTACTCGCTATCGTTGCCGCGCAGGTAGAACGCGTCCATCTCGGCGCCCTTGCCCCGCACGGCGCGGAACCCATCGTCGGTCAGCTCGAGTGTCAGGCCGGCCGGGCCGACGGCAATCACCTGTCCATAGTGGTGCTGGGGACGGCCGCCCTCCCAGACCGCGAAACGGAAATGATCGCCCGGCACGAGCTGCCGGGTGGAGACCACCGGGACGCGCAGGTTGCCGCTGTGATAATCCAGTGCGTCGCGCACGCGCTCGGCGAAGGAAAGCGGCTGCCCGGCCTCCGCGGCGCGGTGCACGGCTGCCTCGAAGCGCGCCGGCTCGCTGAGCAGGCGGTACAGGGAAATGCGCTTGCGGTCTCCGGAGAGCGCCTGCAGGGCTTCCACTTCCGTCGGAGTCAAGTCCCATTCCGCGAGCCAGCGCTGCAGGCGCGCAAGCTGCTTGAGGCGCTTTTCCCGGGCGCGGGCGCGTCGATCGAGATATATGACCAGCAGAAAATAGCTCGCCAGGGCGCTCAGGCTCCCGATGATGAGCAGGATCTCCCACCAGTGGAACTCGTCGAACTTAAGATAGTCGAGAATGCGCGAATCGAGCACCCATACGTGACGATTGGCTTCCATGGCGGCCATCGGTGGCGTGGCCCCGCCGCGTTGCTGGAACCCATCCCAAAACGGCAGAAGGGGCGCAAGCCCGACCCTTCCCTTCGGCTGCGCCCCACGACAGGCTCAGGACAAGCTCAGGACAGGCGAGACAGGCTCCCTCGAACCCTTCCTCAGGGAATCCGGGCTGGATCAGCCGCGTTCCTGAGGAGGGAGCGTAGGGACCGTCTCGAAGGGCGCGGCGCAGGGGTATGTTCGAGACGACTTCCAGCACAGGGTGCGCGGCCGCGCCGGTGCGTTCACTTCGCATTGGCCTTTGCCTGCGCCCACAGCGCCCACCATCGCGACGGAGTCTGCCGATCGTGTTGCAGGCCGCGTGCCCGAATGGCATCTTCCATCCAACGGAAGCGGTGGATAAATTTCCGCGTGGCGCGCCGTAACGCCCCTTCCGCATCGATACCCTGCCAGCGGGCCAGTTGCACGAGGGCGAACAGCAAATCGCCGAACTCCGTTTCCAGTTCCTCCGGAGCGCCCCCGTCGGCGCGCTGGGCCACGGCCTGGCGAAACTCGGCCAGCTCCTCGGCGATTTTGGCGAGGATTTCCCCGCGCTGGTTCCACTCGAAGCCGGCGCGGGCCGCCCGGGCACTGATCTCCCGTGCCCACTGCAATGCCGGCAGGGCGTCGGGGACACCGTCCAGCGCGGAATGCCGTGTCTGCATTTTGCGCACGTGCCAAGCCTCGCGCACGGCTTCCGCACCTGCCAGGGGCTCGCCGCCGAACACATGGGGATGGCGCTCGACCAGTTTATCGGCCAGGGATGTGGCGACATCGGCAAAGGAGAATGCGCCCCGCTCCTCGGCGATGCGCGCGTGAAAGACCACCTGCAGCAGCACGTCGCCCAACTCCTCGCGCAGGGCGTCATCCTGCCCGGCCTCGATCGCATCGATCAGCTCGTAGGCCTCCTCGATGAGGAAGGGGACCAGGGAGTGGTGGGTCTGGGCACGATCCCAAGGGCAGCCGTCCGGACCGCGCAAGGCCGCCATTACCTCCAGCAACCGCTTGACGGAGGAGCGCCGCTTGTCACGGATAGTGGAATCGGGCATAGGCGGGATATGGTCGCATCTTGCTCAGGCCGTCGGGCCGCGGGCGTGGCGACGTCCCGGCAGCGCCCCGCGCCGCGTTCCCGTCAGCGGCCTGCGTCGCGCTGGGCGCGGGAGATCGGCGGATGGCCGCCAGGGCCAGGCGACGACGGATGGCCGCGGAAGTTGGCGCTCGGGTCAGGCATCGTTTCCCTGCGATGTGCCGCCGCCCCCCTCCAGAGGCGGCTGTTTATTCCCCAGGCGCTGATCGATGAGCCCGTTCACGGCGGCCTCCAGCCGCTCGCGCAACTGCTCCATAATGCGGTCCAGGTCGCCGCCGCGGTCATCGAAGGCCTGGGACTTGATGCGCTCCACCTGCGCCTCGGCTTCCCGCCGCGCCGCGCCGCGATCCCGGGAGGCCAGCCAGCGAAACAGCAGCGGCAGGGCGAAGGCCCCCACCATCAGCCAGAGCAAAAGCCGGCTGTCGAAGGAAAGGAACAGGAAGCTCACCTCCATCGGGGCCCAGACCACGCGCCAGTTCGAGGCGATCAGCCCCAGCAGCACGGCCCCCCAGACCACCAGCAAGACATTCTGCAACCGGCTCATGGGGTCCCTTCCCGCTGCGGCTCGGCATTCCTCGGCGCGGCGTCGCCGCGCTCGCTGACGGCACGCCCCATCGGCGCTGGTACCCCGAGGCTATCCGGTCGCCGACGTGTCCCTTCCCGTGGCGGCCCTCCGACGGCGCTCGGCGTTGTGTACCGCCCTCCAACTGTGACCCATTCACGGGAAAAGTGCCACACTGGGGGGCCGGCCGGGCACTCTCGTGGCTGGCCGGCTTTCATGGCCTGCGGGTGCTGTTCGGTATCTTCTTCCTGGCTTTCCAGTACGA
>JACZVE010000264.1 GCA_022572825.1 SAR324 cluster bacterium | reverse complement strand
CATCGAGCGCAGTGCTTTTTTCTTCCTTGCCACGGCGGACGCGCAAGGGGCACCCGACTGCTCGTACAAGGGGGGACTGCCCGGCTTCGTGCGGGTGGTGGATGAGCGGACACTGGCCTATCCGGATTACGACGGCAACGGAATGTTCCGCAGTCTGGGAAATCTGTCGGTCAATCCACAGGTCGGCCTGCTGTTCATCAACTTCGAGCGGCCCGGCCGCCTGCGGGTCAACGGCACCGCCACGGTGCACCAGGACGACCCGCTGCTGGCGGATTTTCCCGGCGCCCAATTGATCGTGCGGGTGCAGGTGGAGCGCATTTTTCCGAACTGCCCGCGCTACATTCACAAAATGCAGCACGTCGAACACTCAGAGTATGCCCCACGGCCGGAGTACGAGCCGCCGGAACCGGAATGGAAGCGCATGCCGGAGCTACGTGACGCGTTGCCGGCGCGCCAGCCGAGTGATGATCCTCCTCCCGAGAAGGAAAAGCCTTGAGCAGCGGGCTCAACGGAAGCTCGCGGGCGCGTATTGCTAAAGCCTTTCGCCTGCCCGGGAAATCACCGGGATCTCCTCTCACGACGCCTTGCGGCTCGCCACCTGCTGGCCTTGCCGGGCGCGCCGGGAATCGAGGGCGGCCGCCAGGCCCCGCGCCACGCGCTGCCGATTGGCGGGTTTGAGCAGCAGCAGCCGGTCGGCGCGGTTGTTCAGGTTGGCCACTTCCACCAGCACCGAGGTGGGCACGAGGGAATAGCGCAACACCGCGGGCAGCGTGCGCTCGCCGTCACGGTAGTAATACGGCCGCACGGGCCGGCGCCGGGCGACTCCGAGCTTGTTGGCCTTGAAGGCCCTCACGATCACCTCGCCGAAGTCGCGGCTCGCTTCCGCGGCCAGGCGGCTTGCGTCCCGCCGGAAGTGGATCAGGCTGGGCACGGCCTCCCGCCGGATGCGATAGACCCGCCCCTTGGGGTAAAACTCCGCGGCCCGCAGACGGTGGTCCGGGTAATACACCATCGCGCCGCGCAGGGTCGGCGCCAGGGCGTCGCCGTGGATGCTGATCAACACGACGTTTTCCGGCGCCACGCCGTGCTTGCCGGTAAGCCGGCGGTAGAGGGCGTTGATGAAGAACACGCGCATGTTGACGGCCACCTTGGCCGAATCCATGCGGTACGGCGGACTGACCCGCACCCGCTCCCCGCCCAGCGCCTTGGTGGACAGCGCCTGCACCGGGTGCGGACGGAACGGGTCCTCGACCGTGGGGTAGGTCTTGTATCCTTTCGCATTCAGAAGCCTGAGCAGGCGCAGGGAGATGTCGTAGACCACCTCGTGCTCGTACACGTGGTCACGGCGGCCCGGGCGGCCGTATACGGCGCCGGGGTCCGCGCCCCCATGGCCGGCGTCCACGATGACGTGCATGGGCCCCGGCGAAATGCGGCGCTTGGCGGCCGGCCGCTTGGGAGGAGCGAGCCGCCGCACGGGCGCGTGCCCCGCGATGCGCCGATCCTCGCTGATCCACTCGATGGGAATCCTCAGCGTTCGTCCGGCGTACAGGCGGTTCTCGCTGCGCAGCCCATTGATCTTCAGCAGCAGGCCCGCCATGCGGTTCAACTCCGCTGCGCGCTCCCGCTCCGTGAAGCGCAGCAGCAGCGAGTACAGCGTATCGTTGGGCCGCACGGTGTAGGCCGCGTATATGCGGCCTGTCTCGGGGTGCTTTGCCAGCGTCAGGGGTTTCTTCACGGCCACCGGACGGAAGCCCAGCGGCGCGGCAATCCAGTGCAAGGGGATGACGATCTCCTGGCCCATCCGCAGAACGTCCGGATTGGTGATCCGATTGTAGCGGGCCAGCTCCTTGAACCGGCGCTTGCTGCCGGTGTACGCCTCGGTGAGCTGCATCAGGCTCTCCAGCGGATCGGTAACGCGGTGCGACCATCCCCGCTCCGTCAACTCGTCGTCGGGGTACAGCGCCCGCAGGGCCTGGCCGCGTTGCGCCCCCTTGAGGGTTGCGATGGGGAAGTTGACCGGGCGGCCCGCCTGCGGGCTGCGTTTTCTGTTGAATGCGACGATGGCCGGGTATTGCTCCGGATCGGTCATCACCCGGCGGGCGATCTGAATGTAGCCCTCGTTGGCCAAAGGATAGACCCCCACCACCAGCCGGCCGTCGAGCCAGTACACCCGCATGCGGGCCCCGGGATCGCCGAAGTCCACCGCCCGCGGGATGCCCGCCGGCATAAAGAGAGCGCAGAGGAGACAAACGAGCGCGAGCCGCGCCCGGTGTGGGAGGTGGGGCATTGTCGCTTCCGTCCGTGGAAGGGTGGCGCCGTCCATGGCGATCCGCCCGCCGGGTGCCGTGCGCGCAGGCACTGCGATGCGGGCTCAGCGTAGTGGTAGCGGATTCCACCTCGCCGTGCAAGGCTCCCAGCCCCGTAGCGGCGCAGAGGACGCCGAACGGCCGCGCGCGGGCGGACCTCGCCGCCAGCCTTGCCCCACGAGCCGAGCAGTGCGGCAGGCGGTGCGGCAGGTGCCCGGATTCGCCAGCCCGGCAGGCGCGTGCTTCCTGCTTCGTGAAGGCGATAGGCGTGGAGGCGATAGCGTAGAGGCCATCAATTGCCAAACGACCGGGCAGCAGTTACGCTTTCGGTGCCGGATTTACCGTTTACACCGTGTCCGCTGTCAGCACGCTCCCCGACACCCCCCTCAGGAACCCGCGCGGCTCATGCGCATCGCCGAGCAATTCCGCCCCAACCGCCCCGTTTTCTCCATCGAGCTCTTCCCGCCGAAGACTCCGGAAGGCGTGGACAACCTCAAGGCCAAGCTCAACGAGATCGCCGCCCATCGTCCGGACTACGTCAGCGTCACTTACGGCGCCGGCGGCGGTACCCGCCACACCACGCGGGAGATCTGCGCCCACATCAAGCAGGCGCTGGGCATCGAGGCGATGGCGCACCTGACCTGCGTGGCGCACAGCCGGGGGGAAATTCACGACCTGCTGGCGATGCTCAAAAACGAGGGCATCGAGAACATCATGGCCCTGCGCGGCGATCCCCCCCAGGGCCAGGAGCGCTTCGTCCAGCCGGAGGACGGCTTCGCCTACGCCATCGAGCTGATACGGGCCATCAGGGACGCGGGCGAATTCGGAATCGGGGTGGCCGGCTACCCGGAAGGCCACGTGGAGGCGCCGGACTACGAAACGTCCCTGCGGCACCAGATCGAGAAAATCCGCGCCGGGGCGGACTTCGTCGTCTCCCAGCTGTTCATGGTCAACGATTACTTTTTGCGCTGGCGCGACGCGCTCTGGCGCGCCGGCATCACCGTGCCGATCGTGCCGGGCATCCTCCCGGCGCTCTCCGCCCCGCAGATCGGGCGCTTTGCGGCCCTATGCGGCGCCCAGGTGCCGGACGCACTGCGCGTGGGCCTGGAGCGCTTCGAGGCACATCCGGAAAGCGCCGCGGCCTACGGCCTGGTGTACGCCATGCGGCAGATCGAGGCTTTGCTGAAGGAAGGCGTCGCCGGGGTGCACCTGTACGCGCTGAACCGGCTGGAGTCCATCCGCGCCGTCAGCGCCCTGGTGGAAGGCTACCGCGGACCGGAATGACTGGGCGCGCTGGTGCGGCCTTCGGCTGATTCCACGCGCAGGTTATAGGCCAATCCACGGCTGGGAATGGGCGATCGTGATCAGCACGCCCCAGGCCAGCAGTCCGACGCCGAGCGGCGCACTCAATTTGCGCCCCCAGGCAACGTTCTTTTCCACCGCCATCACGGCGCCCAGCGCCAGCATCCAGCCCACGTTGCCGATGCCGACGCCGAACATCAGCAACATCAGCGCCCAGCAGCAGCCGACGCAGAAGACGCCGTGATGGACGCCCAGCAGGAAGGAATGCGTGCGTTCGTGCCGGCCCCGCCAGTGTTCCATCACGAAAGTCAGGGGCGTTCGGCATTTGTCCAGACAGGCGTACTTGAGCCGCGAGAACTGAAAGGCGCCCGCCAGCAGCAGCGTGCCCGCGCCGATCAGCCAGCCATTGCCCTCCAGCCAGGCGCTGCGCTCGAAAACCTCGTGCAGCACCCAGTCGGCGAGGTGCACGGCGATGCCGAAGGCCAGCCAGACACTCAGGTAGCCCGCGATCACCAACGCCACCAACAGCCCGTGATCTGAGCGGCGTTGGGTGAGGCGGCGGAATATCTCCAGCAGCGGCACTGTCGTGGGCAGCATCATCGCCACGGTCATCAGCGTCCAGCCGGCGACGTACAGCACCGCCGCCAGCATTACGCCGCCGGCGTCGCCGAAGAGGTCCAGCGTGCCCAGCTCACCGTGACTCAGGTAGCGGCCATAGGGCGAGCGTTCCCAGCTCCACAGAGTGGTCCAGGCGAGGACGATCAGGAGCCCCATGACGGGCAGGAAATAGTTGCGATGCGACACGGTTCTCATGGGGTGGCGGAAAGAACGATGCGACCTGGCCGGCAACCGGCAGGCGCCTCATAACGGCGCCTGCCGGTTGCCGCCTGATGGCTTGGAGTGTGGATCAGGCCTCGAAGGCGAAATCGCCTTGAATGGCGTTGTGGTCCTTGAGATCGATGTTGTGCCCCAAGCGGGGGTTATCCGACTTATACTTGGTGGCCTTGGCGATGAAAGCCGGCGAGCCGGGAATGCTGGAAAATATGGACTCGTGCAACGTCGTCACCTCACCGGTAGGCCCCAGGAATGGCTCGATTTCGCAATCGGCCACGTTACCGATTTTCAGGTGTCCTTTCCCTCCCTTCACATCAAAGGTAATCGGCGCCCGCTCAACCGCGACCACCTCGCCGATCAACTGCACCAGGTCCGCGACGGGGCCCCCGTGCTTGCCGGTATACACCTCCAGCAGCTTGGCTTCCTGCTCCTGCGTCGCCTTTTCATCCACGTAAACAATGGCGCGCCAGTTGCCGGCCAGTATATTGCCGGGAATGTGCACCGCGAATGCCAGGGTGAGGCCCGATACGTCCACTCCGTCAATGGCGCCACTGTCATAATGATGGGCCAATACCGAATCGCAGGTACCGTTGTCCGGATCCACCCCGATCCAGCACGGGCAGAGCACATTGCAATTGCAGACTTCCAGCAGACTGCCTTTCAGATTGTAGGACATGATGAACCCCTTTCTT
>JACZVE010000263.1 GCA_022572825.1 SAR324 cluster bacterium | reverse complement strand
GGCCGCGCCGAGGCTCGCATGGCAGGCGTCGAAGCCCTGTGTTACGCTTGCCGGGTCGGGCCCGAAATCATCGAGCTGCAACGGCCCTTGCCCATAGAAGCGAATGCCCCTAAATCTGGGGAACCATGCGGCGGCTGCGAAACGGCGGACCAGACGACATGAATCAAATGAACATCGTCGACCGGCAAGCCGGCGAGCGTAAAACAACGATCAAGATCCCCGGTCAGGCCGAATTCGAGGGCATGCGCGTCCCGGACGTGCTCGTTTCGGGTGATCATGCGCGCATCGACGCTTGGCGTTCCGAGCAGGCACTCGATCGTACCCGGCAGCGGCGGCCGGATCTGCTCCAGCACCCTGGACGCGGGGCAGCGTCGAATCAACGGGTGAACGCACGACAGGCGTGACGCGCGCCGCCGGCGCGGCGTTCATGCAGCATCAATCAGTTATGGGAGCATGGAACGATGCGGCAGCCGCTCATAGATTGGATCGCGGACAACCAGCGCAGGACGGACCTCGACTTTCCCCCGGTGGGTGCGCAGGTGCGCGTGAATTATCGTATTCGCGAGGGGGAGAAGGAACGCGTGCAGGCCTTCGAAGGCGTGGTGATCCGCCGACACGACGGGCCGGCCAGTCTTAACGCCACCTTTACCGTGCGCAAGGTCTCGCAGGGCCATGGAGTGGAGCGGATTTTCCCCTTTCACACGCCCTTGATCGAGAGCATCAAGGTGCTGCGCCGAGGGAAAGTGCGCCGGGCCAAGCTGTACTACCTGCGCAAGCGGGTGGGCAGAGCTGCCCGCTTGCGTGAGCTGCGTGAGCCGCGTGAGCGTACCAATGCCTGACTTCGCGCTGGAAGCGGAACACTGGCGCCAGGGCAAGCACGGCGTTGCGGGAGTGGACGAGGCGGGCCGCGGCCCCCTGGCTGGCCCGGTGGTGGTCGCGGCGGTGATATTGCCCCCCAATTGGCCGCGCGAGGCACGGCTGAACGATTCGAAGCTGCTCACCGCGGCAGAGCGCGAGACGGCCTTCACCGCCATTCGCGCGAGCGCGGTGTGCTGGAAGGTGCGGGTCGTTTCACCGGCCGAGATCGACCGCCTCAACATCCTGCAGGCCACGCTGGTGGGAATGAGCCGCGCGGTGGCGGCGCTCCATCCCGTACCCGATCACGTGCTGGTCGACGGAAACCGCATCCCGCCGCTGGACGTGGCCTGCACGGCAGTGGTGAAGGGCGATGCGCGTTGCAACTCCATCGCGGCGGCCTCGATCGTTGCCAAGGTGGTGCGCGACCGCATCATGACGGTCTACGGCGCGCGCTATCCCCAGTGGGGCTTCCGCCAGCACAAAGGCTACGCGACCGCAGCGCACCGCGAGGCGCTGCTGAAGTTCGGGCCGAGTCCCATTCACCGCCGCTCGTTCAGGGTCAAGGGCGTACCATGGCAGAAAATGCGGCCATCGGACGGCAGGGAGAATCCATCGCCGCCCGGCATCTGGAGCGGCTAGGTTATGAGATTCGCGAGCGGAACTTTCGCTGCGCGGAAGGCGAGATCGATCTGGTCGCCAGAAAGGACGAGTACGTCGTCTTCGTCGAGGTCAAGACCCGCTCGACGGAAACGCCGTATCACCCAACGCTGTCCGTGACGGCGGAAAAACGAAGCCGCCTGCGCAGGCTGGGCGAATACTACTGCGCGAATTACCTGGAGCAGCCGCTGCAGCCGCGCTTCGACGTGGTGGCGGTCGTGCTGCGGCCAATTGTGCCACGACCCAAGCGCGGGCAGCAGTTCCATGAGGCGCTGGAACACTTCGTCAACGCCTTCTGAGGTGGGATTTCGGCGTGCCGCCAGCGCGGGTGCCGAGGTATTTCGTGTCATAGAATGCAGCGCGCAATTCATCCGTTGCATTGAAGGGATATCCCCTGCGGACTGACACCCGTTTCGGGGGCGAAATACCTCGGCACCCGCAACGCAATGCGGGCGTCAAGCCAGACAGCGAACAATCACGTATTGGAGAGGAGGGATGGCCCAGCACAAATCCGCGCTAAAGCGCGCCCGGCAGAACATCAAGCGCAGGGCGCGCAACCGGCACAGGCGCTCCACTTTGCGCACGGCACTGAAAAACTACAGGGCCCTGCTCACCGCGAAGGATACGGAGGCGGCGGAGCAGAGGTTCAGCACGATACAAAAGGCAATCGACAAGGCGGTAAGCAAGGGCATTATCCATCGCAACGCGGGGGCACGGTACAAGTCGCGTCTGGCCGCCGCCCTGAAAAAGACGATGGCCGCCTGAACGGCGGCCGCCTGCCGGTGCCGCACAATCGCCCGGCGCGCGTAGCTGTCGGACGAGTCACTGAAGGGGTTGCACCATGATTCACGGATTGTTGGGACGCAAAATCGGGATGACCCAGATCTTCACGGAGCGGGGAGAGCGCATTCCCGTTACACTGGTGGAAGCGGGTCCGGTAAGGGTCGTCCAGATCAAAACCATGGAAAAAGACGGATACGAGAGTGTACAGGTGGGCTTTGACGTCATCCGCAAGGAAAAGAAAATCAACCGCCCCATGCGGGGACATTTCCGGAACGTTCAGCCGACGCGCCACTTGCGCGAGTTTGGCGTGGACGATATCGGCGCCGTGGAAGTGGGACAGACCTTCGACCTGACCATATTTTCGGAGGGCGAGCGGGTCAACGTCGCGGGAATTTCCAAAGGCCGTGGCTTCCAGGGGGTGGTGAAACGCTATCACTTTGCCGGAGGACCGGCTTCCCACGGCTCGCACTTCCATCGTACGACCGGCTCCATCGGCAACCGCACGAATCCGGGAAAGGTGTTTCGCGGTAAACGCATGCCTGGGCAGATGGGCAACAAGCGGGTCACCGTACGCAATCTGGAGATCACCAGGGTGCTGCCGGAGAAAAACCTGCTGCTCATCAAGGGCGCCATTCCCAGCCACAATGGCGCGCTGGTGGAAATCCGCAAGAGCGGCTCCGGCGGCAAGTAGCCGTCGCGGCGCACCTCGGGGTGTGTCCGCGGGCTTCATGTGGGTGCGGGGATTCGGTGCAATGCCGCCCCCCGGGCTGCAACGATCGTGAGCTCTAAGGACGCGTTACAACCGTTGCGCTGGGCGATACCGGCGGCATTGCTGGTGGGGGTGCTGGCCGCGATGGTCCCGTCCGCGCGGGGGGAGTGGGGCGCGGCCCCCGATCTGCCTACCTGCCGTTCGGAACTGACAGCGGCGGTGCTGGACGGCCGCATTTACGCGCTTGCGGGACTCGGCACGTTCGGGGCGCGGCGCACCGTCGAGGTCTTCGACCCCTCCCGAAACGCTTGGCGTGCGGCGGCGCCGCTTCCCGCCGCGCTGCACCACACGGCCGCCGCCGCTGTCGGCGGCAGGCTCTACGTGGCCGGCGGCTACAAGGGGTTCGGCTTCAGCGATGCGCAAAAGACGGTGTGGGCCTACGATCCCGATCGGGACCAGTGGGAGCGGCGTGCCGATATGCCGTGGGCACGGGCGGCCCACGCCATGGTCCGTGTGGGTGGCATGCTCTACGTCGTCGGCGGCGTCGGCTCCGCCAACCGGGAGTTGTGGCGATACGATCCCGTGGCGGACCGCTGGGCGAGCTCCCTGGCGCCGCTGCCCACGGAGCGCGAGCACCTGGCGGCCGCGGCGCTCAAGGGCCGACTGTATGTGGTTGGCGGCCGTTGGTCCGGCCGGGGCAACCTGGGCACGCTGGAAGCCTACGATCCCGCGGATAATCGCTGGCACAGCCTGCCCGCCATGCCTACGCCCCGCGGCGGGCTGACCGCGGGTGCCCTGGGCGGCCGGCTCCATGTGACAGGCGGCGAGGCCTTTTCCCCCGGACGCACCTTCGCCCAGCACGATGCGTTCGATCCGGGCACGGCATCGTGGTCGACCCTCGCTCCTCTGCCGACGGCCCGGCACGGACTGGCGTCGGTGATGTTGAACGGGCGCTGGTACGTGATCGGCGGCGGTGAGGCGGCGGGCATGCGCACCCTGCTGACGCTCACCTGCGCCGTGGAGGTCTTCCGTCCTTAACAATGCATGGTTGCATATGACCCGCAACTAAGGAGAGCCCATGGCCATCCTGCTGACGATGCCCGCCCTGAGTCCCACCATGGAAACGGGGGTCATCACCACCTGGATGAAGAAGGTGGGAGATTTCATCGACGTGGGCGAAGTACTCGCGGAGATCGAGACCGACAAGGCCGTCATGGAGTATGAGATGCCCGATGAGGGCTACGTGCGGGAAATACTGGTGGAGCCCGGCCAGGAGATCAACGTCGGTACGCCCATCGCCATCCTCGCCGAATCCATGGAGGAGGATATCTCCGCCGTCAAGACGCAGGCCGCTAGCGGTGACGGTGGCGCCGCGCCGGTGGCACCCCCCGCCCAGCCGGTCCCGCCCCCCGCGCAGCCGGCCCCGCCCGCACCACAGCCGGGCGCCGCACCGCCTGCGCAAACCGCCGCGCCTGGGGACTCGCCACCTTCCGCGCCGCCGGCGCCCAGGGACGTTGCACCTTCCGCGGAACCGGCGCCCAGCAATGGCAGGGGTGAGCGCATCAAGATCTCACCCTATGCCCGCAAGCTGGCCATGCAAAACAACGTGGATTTTCAGGCCCTGCCGGGCAGCGGCCCCGGCGGGCGCATCGTGGCGCGGGACATCGAGTCCGCCATCGCCGGCGGAGCGGCCCCGGCCCCCGCGGCACCCGCGGTGGGCTTGCCCGAGCCCCTCGTGCCGGGGGCGCCCTACGAGGACCTGCCCTTGAGCATGATGCGCAAGGCCATCGCCCGCAGGTTGTCCGAATCCAAAGCGACGGTGCCCCACTTTCAGCTCACCCGCAAGATACGGGCAGAGGCGCTGCTGGCCGGGCGGGAAGCGCTGAAAGGGCACTCCCCCGAGGTCAAGATCACCCTCAACGATATCATCGTCAAGGCCTGCGCCACGGCTCTGCGGCAGCACCCCAACGTCAACAGCCAGTTCCTCGGCGACACCGTGCGCCGCTTCAACACGGTCGACATCGCCGTGGCCGTGGGCACCCCGGACGGCCTGATCACTCCCGTGGTGCGCAACGCGGACCTGAAGGGCCTGGCGCGCATCTCCCAGGAGATGAAAGTCCTGGCCGCCACGGCCA
>JACZVE010000262.1 GCA_022572825.1 SAR324 cluster bacterium | reverse complement strand
GAATGCTATGGTCTGCATCCCAATGTCGAAGGTGTTGGCGGTGACGTTGCTGACCGGGCCTGTCAGCTTCCAGGTGGGTATGGGGTCGGCCTTGAGTTCGATCCGGGTTGCCTGGATGACGTTGGCCGCGCTTGCGTACCCGCTTACCTCCAGGATATCCCCGACGGCGAGATCGGCTATGACCAAACCACCGGCCAGTACCGTGTCGCCGGTGACGACCACGTCCTGCCCCAGCACCTGCAAAGGATCGGTGCCGGTGACCGGGCCTTTGACAAGATTTTCCGCATCAATGGTAACCGCGGTGCCGCTGGTGAAGTCGGCGTTGACATCCGTGCCAACGTCTATCTTGACAACCAGGCCTAGGCCCGCTGTTCGCAGTTGAGCTTCGCTGATCGGGGTGTCGTCGAGGGAAATCCGGGTATTGCCATCGATTTGGAAGGTCCGGGTATCGTTGACGATGATGCTGCCAAAGCCGGTGACCGTTCCGGTGCCCGTAGCCGCCACTTTTCCCCCGCTTCCCGTGCCTCCGATGCCGCCCCCGCAAGAGGCCAGCAGGAATAAACCAGCAATCAGTCCAAGTGGGAGCCGGCCTAAGATCGCCATGCCTAGTCCTCCTTCCCTTGATCCGGAATCTCTTCCTCGAAGTAATAAATCGAGATTCCGGCCCGAACCCTGCCGGTACCTTCCGATGCCGGATTTACATCACGATCGAGGCTGGATAGCTCCTTGTCGAAGCGCTCCAGCAGCTCTAATGCCTGATTGGACGAAAGGGAGCGGAATTCTTTGAGGGGTTCGCGGGGCAGGTTGTCATAGGAGACCTTGAGTTGAAAAAGCGAATCGCTCTCTGGTGATTGCAGGTTGTGGTCGATGGTGCTGATCAGGTCTGCAACGTCGTTCCCCAGGATGCTGATTTTCTCCTCCTCCCCTTCGCTGGGAATATACGCGCGCGAGCGCAGGCGTATTTCCCCGTTCTCCAGTCGCTCCACGGCGCCGACCCGCAACAGCTCGTCGAGTATTGCCCGCGCGGGCACGTCCCCGCTGTAGGTTCTGACGAGGCGGGAGAAGCTTTTTTCGGCCCCTTCCAGGGGCAATGCCGCCGGCTCTCCCCGTGCGTCCGCGAACGCCGGATCCCGAACCCAGCCACTGATGACGCGCGTTGCGCGATTGTAGCTGTCCTGCAACCTGTCTTCCGCCAGGCTCGGGAGGCGCTTTACGCGCGAGATTTCCTTGCGGGAAAGGCCCGTGATCACGGATGCCCTCGAAATCGACGATTTTCTGCCGGGAATGGCAAATTCTTCCATGGCCGCATCCACGTAGATGCGTTTCGCTACATCCATGAACACGCCGAAGGGAATCCCGTAGCGGAGCAGTACCCGCACCAGTGGCGTAAGCAGGCGGGCCACGCAGGATTGAACGGCATCGCTGATCGCTGAATCCATATTTGGGAATATATTCCCAAATTGTGTGTCCGTCAAATGTTTTTTGCGGTCCCGCAATCAGCGCGGCCGATTGCACCCGAAATGGGCCGGCTCAGGCGGGTCCGCGAGCCAGGATGCGCAACGGCGTGGCGAACGCTTCCCTGCGCTTCCGGCCCGATTGACCGGGATTACCTGGCCACGGCTCCTGGCTATCCCTGGAGCGGTTTCCCCTTAGATGAACGGCGAAGATCACCTGCCCCGCCAGGGAGTTTGTTCGAAATTTCGCTATTTAGGTGTTATGACCAGGGGAGTTTGCAGCGGGCCGTCCGGTTAGGGCCATGCGGCCCGCACAATCGCATGGGGAGCGGTGCGGATATGGGGTGAAGGGATTTTCCCGGTGAACCAAAATTCGATGTGGTTCAATGACTTGCGGCAGGCTAAGGGGCGTGCGATGGCGGAATCGGATGATAGGAAGATATATGAGGCATTGGTGGAGCAAGGGGAGCGCTCGGGGAAAATAGATGTCGCCGAAGAAGGCGAGGAGCGGCGTGGACACCCGCGATTCAAGTTCGATCGCCCCGAACTGCTGATCGATGTCAGGTTGAGGGTGTCCGTTATTGACATTTCCCGTTCCGGAGTCACTTTTTACTCCAATTACCGGTTTGAGCGCGGAACCAGGCTGACCTTGAATATCGGCGCCGTATTCTCCCTCGAATCCGAGGTGGTCGCATGCGAAATGCAGGAATACGATGCAGACCTCCTGGAAATCCGCTATAGCATACGTGCCAAATTCGTCGAGGCGGAACTCGATCTGCCCAAACTGCTGACGGTTATCGATATGTAGCGGATAGGAAGCCGTGTTCTTGAAGAGTAGCGTTATTCAAACATAATGGGCGAGATCGCCTCGGTATCTGGTGGCCCGTCACATGCCCCTCCCCGCGCGACACCGTTGGCCGCTCAAGCAGCCCCTGCCTCCGAGGACGCAGATTGGCGGCGGGAAGCCGACACGCGAACGGTATCCGACCTTTTTGCGATGCCTCCCCCGCCCCACGTGAAGGAATAACGGGCAACCCGACGACCCGGCAGCCAAGGTCGGGACACTCAATGCGAGCATCCGATGGCGAGGGATTTCCTCCTGGCAATGCTGCTTTTCCTCGCGGCGCCTCTTGCAGTGGCGAATCCAAAATGCATCGGCGATGAAGAACTCATGGCGGAAGTAGCCGCGGGAATACTGTTCAAGCAGGGCTTCTATGCGGTCCACTGCGACGCACTGTTAAGAGAAGGCGCGGATTTTACCGGCGAATCCCTGTCCAGCATGCATCGACGATTCATGGACAAATTCGATGCTCATATCACCCGGTACACAACGACGCGGGAAAAACTCTTCCAGCGACTTTACGGAAACAGATGGGAATCGTTCATGGCAAAGGATCGCAAGATCAGAACCAGGGAACTCTTGCTGAACACCCGCTTGGACGTGGAATCCTGTGGAATATTCCGGACCGGCATGCTTATTCGTCTCGAATCCGATTGGGAGGATTTCCAGGCTAGACTTGGCCAGGCATTCTCCGCAATCCGGCCCAGGTTTACCGGGTGTGACTGAAATTATCGTGTCAGAGTGATTCGGGTACCCCATGCGCCGACGTACGCCACACGCTGATCGCGGATTTGGCCTCTGACAGAGCCGGGCCGCGTTTCTGCGCCCCTATTTCGTTGCAATTCGCGATTCTGAGCGCATTTGCCAGCCCACTCCAAGTTGTGATGCCCCAGGCGCCAATCAGCGGACTATGGAGCACCTGAACGGCAAATGGCATGGATGGGAGGTGACTGCGTCACCTCCCTGGACGTCCTTTGCCGCTGCTCGCACCCATGGGGATCTCTCGACATTTTCCCGGCTGTGAATTATATGCTGGGAAGCAGTATCGGAGCAGCGGCCTTGGCGACGGAGAGGAACTTCCCATTTCCCTGGCAGGACGTCGCGGGCGGGGCTGTTCTCACCGTCGACTCACCCTGAGCACAGGATGATTATGAGCATGGCAAGAACGACCGGCCTCGTCGGCATCGTGCTGGTCAGTCTGGCAATCCTGGCGGCGCCGGTCTTTTCCGCCGGCAGCTCCAGCAGCAGCCGGAGACCGCAAACCGATTACACGCGAGCGGTCAAAGCGGTGAAGGCCGGCCACTATCGCACCGCCATTCCGCTGCTGGAGCGGGAAGTGGCGCGCGACCGCAACAGCGCGGATGCTTACAACTATCTCGGCTTCAGTCACCGCAAGCTGGGCAACCTGCAGGCGGCAATGGACAATTACCGAATGGCCCTGCAAATCGACCCCAAGCACAAGGGCGCCCATGAGTACATCGGCGAGCTGTATCTGATGCGGAACGACCTCGCCAAGGCCAAGGAGCACCTGGCGAAGCTGGACGATATCTGCTGGCTGGGATGCGAAGAGTACGATGACCTCAAGGCGGCGGTCCGCCAGTACGAGGCCAAACAACAGGGCTGACCACTCCTTGGCACAGCGAGGCCCCGCATGCCATCAAGCCCGAACGTGGTTGGGAGCGGTCAGGCAGGGGCGAGGACAAACGGCAATTGACCAACCAATGGCGTGCGCTCACTTGGCCTTGTGGGCGGGGTTAACCGTATAGGCACTTATTTCTATCCGTGTTTAACCGCGTCCATGCGCGGTTCGATCGAACAGAGTGGTAACAGGCTGGCAGGCATTGTGTGCCGCACTCCCCGTCAGCCTGATGTCCCGTCGGGCGGGCAGGGTTGATTGCCGGTACGGGTTTTCGCCGCTATGACGGACCTTCTGCTGATTCTCCCCCAATACTGGCAATCCATCGCGGCTTTCAGCGCGTTTGCACTCCTGCACTCGCTGGGGGCGCGCGAACCCTGCAAAAACGCCTTGGCTCGCCTCGCCGGCACCTTCTTCGTGGACCATCTCTGGCGCCTGATCTATTGCGCGCTCAGCTTCTTCGCCCTTTATTACGGGATATCGAAGCTGCATTGGCTCCACCATCCGGCTAATGACGTGTGGTTGTTCGATTATCCCGAGTGGCTCTGGCAGATCGTGCTGGTGCTCCATCTCGGCTCGGTCGTCCTGGCGTACCTGGCGTTCATTCAGAGCGATTATCTGGAGTTTCTGGGCTTCACTCAAGCGTGGCGAGGGCTGACGATCCTGCTGGGACGGGCAGCGCCGCGCCCGCTGGCCCTGTTCGGCACCCAGCGCCTGGATGTGCGTGGCATCTACGGGTGGCTGCGGCATCCCATGCTGGCCGCCGGTTTCTGGTTCCTGGCCACCAGCGGTCCGTCCCTGAACAACATCGTCTATCTGCTCATGTACACCGCGTACATGCTGATCGGAGGCTATTACGAGGAAAAACGGCTGGTGAGGATATTCGGCGGCCAGTACCTGGCCTACCGCAGAGAGGTGGGTGCGTTATTTCCCAAGCTCCCCTGGCGGGCCTGGCGGGCGAGGATCTGAGAATGCTGGAGGCGCTCGCCAACCTGTTCTACGACCCCTATGTGTACTGGGGTGTGCCCCTGCTGATCGCGCTGGGGCTGCAGCTCGCCGGGCGCCTGCGCGCCCACAGGAACGGCCGCGAATGAGCCGGGTCGTGGCGTCACTGAGGTCGCGAATTATGGGGCGCCGCTCAGCTTCCGTCCGACCGTTGCTGCTGCCTGCGGTTGGATCTCACAGAATAGTGCTATTCACTCATTCATGATGAACACCGATTCCTCGTAGA
>JACZVE010000261.1 GCA_022572825.1 SAR324 cluster bacterium | reverse complement strand
CATCGGCCTGGGGTACCTCCAGCAGCACCGAAATTTCGACCCCGATGATCTGCTTGGTGTCTACACCGAAGGAGTGCGTGAGCGCCGGATTGGCGTTGAGAATCCTGCCGTCGGTGTCCGTGATCAATATGCTGTCCTTGGCGCTGTCGACCAGATGAGAATACAGGCTGATCTGCTGCAAATATTGGGCGATCTCCTCCTCCAGGCTGATCTGCTGCGCTTCCACCGTGCGGCTGCGGAGGGCCATGTCTTCATACAGCCGCGCGCGGTCCGAGGTCCTTCTCAATTTTTCGGTGAGAATGGAGTTGAAGATGCGGCTCATGAAGTAGCGGAACTTGTAGTCGCTGTCTTGTTTCTCCAAACCCTCAAGGGGGGCATGTACGATCAGGAACACACAGGGCTCATCCGTCTTGACCGTCGCGGAGCGGGGGGCTGCGCTGATGAGGCCCA
This sequence comes from SAR324 cluster bacterium, assembly GCA_022572825.1. Taxonomy (GTDB): domain Bacteria; phylum SAR324; class SAR324; order SAR324; family JACQKK01; genus JACZVE01. The sequence continues at coordinate 4,724 of JACZVE010000261.1, read as the reverse complement.
TCTCGCCCACGGTGTCTCCCCGATTTTTCAACTTGAGGATGAACTTGCCCTGAATGTGCACCGAGACGCTGCCGGATAGTATAAAGTAAACCCTGGCGTCAGACGGTTCCCCCTCGGTGATCAGCACCGATTCCGCCTCGACGCGCGCGATCTGACACAGCGGCAGCATTTCCTCCAGTTCTTCCTGGGAAAATGCACCGGCCGGAAGGATCGTCCGTAGCGCCTCGAGCGGATCGGTGAGATTGTCAGACGGCTCGATTTCCCGATTCATGGTGCAACCCTCCCCGACGGTGGTCAGTGATCGGGATCACGCTGCCAAGCGCGACAGTAGCCCGCGTGGCGAATGTGGCTGTCAGTTTATGCAAATCGGCCCCATTAGTCGACGGGTATAAATACGGATTCTTAACTCCCGCACCAATGCGCGCCTGCCGTTTTAAACGTCAAAAATCGACAGTTTGGCAGCCCACGCCGATAAATCGGGGAGAATCCACGGGAACCGCGGCGATTGCCGGGCCTAGGAAGGTCTCTTCGCGGTTTTGACAAGAAAAAACTGGATCAGAGGCTTGGCCTTGGCAACCTCCTTTTCGGGCAATCGCACATCGTAGATGGGCCCATGACCGCCGCGGGAGCGATTCTGCGAAACCATTATCGGATTCAGGCCTTCGGCACGGAGCAGTCCCAGCAACTCGTCGACTTCCTGATGATAGCCGCTGCTGTACACCGTCTGCAGCACGCGCCGCTCCCGGCCGCTGCCGCCGGAAGCTTGCCGTCTTTTGCGCGATCGTCGCACGGAGGTGAGCGAGATGACGTTCTGGCCCTGCCACTTGGGCTGCCTGGGGCGGGACAGCCACAGATCGCAGTAAGCCGCACCCACGATCACAACGAGAATGAGCACAGATCGGGTGAACCCTCCCGGCGGATCGATCCAGGTGATGATCAGTCCGCCTCCACCAACGTAGAGGGCGAGTCGCAACCACAACTTCATGGTTCGGCAACCACGATGGGCGGTGAATAGGGTGTACCTTCTGCTCCCGTGCGGTGTTAACTTATACTTGAATCGCCTTGTAACGACAACCCGCCCCAGCAGCGATGATAACAAAGACGGGTCATCGGTTATTGGAGCGCTGGATTTATGTGCTCGTCAAGGTGAAGGATGCCTACGTGGTGCCCTTCACAGACGAAGCGCTGCACCAGGTGGCGTCGGACCCCGGATATGACGCCGCTTTCGGGCCGTTTCTGCACCGCTTCCTTTCAGCGCTCGCAACCTCCGGCTGGCCGGCGGGCAGCTACTATCCCGGCGGCTGGTTCCGCCGACTGAGGGCTTCCGGGGACGACCTGCCGAGCGTAGCGATCGTTCCCGAAGCGCTGGGTGCGTTTTTTCAGGAAGAAATGGTCGTCGACCCGGACGGACGCTGGTTTGTCGGCCGCAAGGCGATCAGCGGCAAGGTGCTCGCTTATTTTCTGGCCAACCTTCATTTTGACGCGGCCTTGCAGCGCTATCTGATCCGCTACCGCCTGGAAGGCTATTTCGAAACGCGCTACATCCACCACTACTCGCCTCCCTTCCGTGTGGTGCGCGTCACGGCCGAGGAAGGAGGCGTGGTGCTCTGGCTGAACAACGGCGACAGGGAAGCGCTGCGGCCGGAAACGCTTCGCATCGATCGCAACGAGCGCCTCTACTGTGCCGTGTTGCCCGAGCAGGTTCCGGCGGTGTTCGAGGAGGCCGCGCGCTGGGAAATCCTCAAAGACGTCGAGGAGCGGAAGGGCGGTTGGGTGGTGACGCTGTCCGGGCAGGACATCGTGCTGGCCGCGGATATGCCCTGGCCGTATGCGGACCGCATCGGCGCATGATCGCGCGGGCGCGTTGTCCGGATCGGAACGCCGGTATCGTGCAATGTCACAACTGAAGACGATTTCCTACCGGCAGGCGTTGGACACCGTGCTTGCCCACTGCACAAAACTGCCCGCCGAAGACGTCGCATTCCTGCAGGCGTTGGGCCGTGTCCTGGCGCAGGACGTTTGCGCCCGGGCGGACGACCCGCCGGCCGCGAAATCCGCCATGGACGGCTTTGCCCTCAACAGCAGCGAAACTCGGGGAGCAACGGCAGGCAACCCCATCGCCTTCGCCTTCGATGAGGTCGTCGGGGCCGGTCACGTCAGCACGGCGGTGGTCACACCGGGCCGGGCGGTGCGCATCATGACCGGCGCGCTGCTGCCCGAAGGGGGCGATGCCGTCGTCAAGCAGGAGGATACGCAGCCCGCCCAGGACGGACGCTTCGCCCTGAGCGAACCCCTGCGGCAGGGGGAGAACGTGATCGCCCCCGGCGCCGCCCTGCGTGCCGGACAGCGCCTGATGGCGGCGGGTGAAGTGGTCACGGCGCAGGGATTGGCGCTGCTGGCCAGCCAGGGCATCACGCGCGTCACCGTCCGGCGCCGCCCCCGTGTCGCCCTGTTGGCGCTGGGCGACGAGCTGGTGGAGCCGGGCACGGAACCGGGTGCGGGACAGCTCTACGTGAGTAACCTGTACGCCCTGGAGGCGCTCTGCACCCGCTACGGCGCCCAGGCACGGCGGCTGGGCATTGCGCCGGACGACCCGGCGCGGATCGCGGACATGCTGGCGCCCGGTTTGGGCGGAGGCGCGCAGGGGAGTGATGGGCCCGCCAGCGATGTCGTGCTGACCCTCGGCGGTTCGCACCTGGGAGACTTCGACTTTGTGGATGACGTGCTGAGCCGTCTGGGCGCGCAGCTGCGGTTTCGCCGCACGCGCATCAACATGGGCGGCTCCACGCTGTTCGCCACGCGCGGCGCCACGCTGTTCTTCGGACTGCCCGGCACTCCAGCGCCCTCCTGGCTGGCCTTCGAGCTGCTGGTGCGGCCCGCCCTCTGGGCGCTGTCGGGCCGCCGCCGGGAGCGGCCGCTGCTGCGGGCCCGGCTCAGCGAGGGCTTGGCGGTACGGCGCGGGCGCACGAGCTTCATCCCGGCGACGTTGGCGTTCTCCGGAGACGATGGGGCCTCCGTCCGGCCTCTGGTGCGGGGCACACCCCTGGCGCTGCCCGCGGGCCTGCTCGCCGACGGGCTGATTCGTTGGCCCGAGGATCGTGAGCGGCTGGAGGCCGGCGCGTGGGTGGAGGTGGAATGGCTGGGGGAGAGTTAATCGAAGCGCCGCAGGGTCGGTTTCAGAAGCTCATTCGTTAATACCTTTTGGCAGCGAAGCTGGGCTCAAAAGCTCCACTTCAGCTCGAAGAAGGCACGGTCGTTGTCCCGCGCGCTGACCAGCAGGAAATTTTCTCCCTCACCGGGCGTGAAGAACACCACGCCCCCGGTGAGATCCAGGGCGGTGGCCAGCTCATAGGTCGCGGAATACCGCTGCAGGCTGCCCTGCTCCCCCTTTGCGCCGAAGAAGCTCAGCACGGCCACCAGATCCAACTGTTCCCGCAGGAAGGAGCCGCGGTAGGTCAGCACGTACTGGTTGGCATCCTTCGACTGGCGGATCGGTTCCTGCTCCAGGGCCTTGTCGAATTCGAAGAGGTGCCGATTCACCGCCTCGACGGACAGGGTGGTATCGGTGATGCCCGCGTATTCCGCGCCCAGCAGTCCGTCCACCCGCGTGAACGTGCGCCCGGGTACGGTGAAAAATTCCAGGCCCGTGAAGCGGGCAGCCTCCGATTTCAGCAGCCAGTTGCCCAGGGCGACGTTGACGGCCGCGCCGACCATCGTGATCCGGGCGTGCAGCAGGGCCTGCTCCTCGCCCGGCCCCGGGTCGATATCCTCCACATGGGCCTGATCGTCGAACACCTGCGCCCAGTAAAAGGCCAGGTCCCAGCCGGAGAAGATCCCGCTCAGCGCCGCCGCGTACTCGGTGTTCTCGCCCCCATCGTCCGGCAGCACCTCCGGAGGCTGCGCGGCAAAGGGGAAAAAATCGCTGCCGGGCGCCGGATCCTTGTTGAAGCGCACCTCGTGCACGGCGATGCCGGTCAGGCTCCAGTCGCCGAAGTAGTAGTCCAGCCGGGTCATCGTCACCGGCAGGCGCAGGTCCTCCAGGTCCGTGAGCCCCGGCTCGCGATTGTCCACGGGATTGAGCAGGTCGACCACGCGGATGTTGTCCGACTTGCCCCACACGACGATCTGGCGGCCCACTTTCGCATCCAGGCTGGCGATGGGCGTACCGAGCAGGTACACTTCGCGAAACTCGGCCTCGTCCTCGTGCTGGTCGAGCACGGCTTGGGTGTACTGCTCCCGTCCGTTGATGCCGTAGGCGAAATCGCGGAAGGCTTGGCCGCTGATGAAGGCCCGCCAGTTTTCCGCGAGCTGCAGGGAGAGCTCCAACTGCAGTGCGAGACGCAGCTTGGAAAGCCCGCGATAGTCGGTCTGCCCGGGCTCGGGCGCCTTATGGGCGAAGTTGTACGATCCGTCCAGGCGGATGAACCCCCCCAGGTCCCAGAACGGCTGGGCGGCAGCCGGCTCCCCCTCCTCCGCTTCGGTTGGCCTTGCCGCCTCGACGGGGATTTCCTCGAAGCCGCTCTCGAAATCCGCATCGGGCACGGCGTCCGGGGGCTGCTCCGGCGTGCCCTCCGGCAGCGGATCGTCGAAGCCGGAGAGGATATCCTCCGGCTCCTCCGCCGCGGACTCCCCCTGGGCGAGAGCCGGCAGCGCGGGCAGGCAGAGCAGCCAGGCCAGCAGGAGAGGCAGGGCGAGGAGAGGAGGGGAGAAGGAAAGAAGAGGGG
>JACZVE010000260.1 GCA_022572825.1 SAR324 cluster bacterium | reverse complement strand
TATACAGTCTCCGCGATCGCCTATGCCGACCAACGGGGATAGGCATTCAAGGGTGGTGTTATCGCCGCCCCGAGCCGGCAAGTGCCCGCTTTTGAAACGCTCGCCGACTCGCGTTTCTCCCTCGCCGACTCGCGTTTCTCCCTCGCCGACTCGCGTTTGTCTGTTGCGGGTCGCCCCTACCTCCCGGCACGGGTCGAATTCCCTCACCAGCACTGTTTTCGAAATTTATAGGGACAAGTACGAATAACTAGCGCTCATTCTTCAGCAGCTGCGCTATGATTCGGTCCAGATTCGCAACGAACGCCTGCATGCCGCTGCGGGGCACAAGCCGGATCGATCCATTGAGGACGATGGTCGGTGTGGATTGCACGCCTGCGCTATCGGCCCGCCGTTGGGCCTCGCGTATCTTGTGGCTGACCCATTCGGCGTCGTAATTGCTGCTGAATTCCTCGGCGAGGCCCACGCTTCGGGCCAGGTAGCCCACGACCTTGGGATCATAAATGTTGACGCCGTATAAGAATGTCGCGTCGAAGATAGCCTCCTTGACCTCGCGGGTACGTCCGGCCTTTTCCGCGATGTAATACAGCCGCAGGGGGAAGTCCGGCTGACCTCGGAACAGGATGGGCACATTTTCGGTTCGTAACCGCTTGCCGTACTTGGCCAGCAGCGGTTTGGCGGCCTTGCGGAAATTGTTACAATGGGGGCAGGTGAAGTTGAGAAATTCCTCCAATACCACCACGTCGAGCGAGTGCTTTGCGGGCAGGGGAGCGATGGCCTCGTAGTCGCCCTCGATCTGGCCGGATGCCGCGGCCAGGAGGGTGAACAAGGCGAGCAAAGCCAAGGGAATCGATTTGACGATCAGGCGCATTATCCTGTCCTTTGCGATTGGAGCCTCTGCGCCCGGACGCAGAGAGGTCCGTGAGAACAAGCGGGCATGATGGATCTGAGACGAATTCGATCGGTGGCGCTTGACATTGCCGGCGCGGAAAATTCCTCCAAGAAGCAAGAGGAGGTGTCGGATTTCATTGCGTCTCTGTTGAATCGTAACTATCAGATTTACCTTTATACGACCAACAAAAACAGGGATATCTCAGGAGAGGATTTCCACCATCCCCGGTTGGTGTTTCTGGCAGAGGAAATGCCCCCGTCGCCGGCGCTGCTGCAATCGTATCCGCACCTGCTGGCCCAAGAAACACTGTGGATCACCAATGACGGCCCGCTCCTCGATTGGATCAAGGAAGGCGGACTCTCGCTCATTTCCCTGGGCAGGAAGCAAGGGATTGCGCTCGAGGGTCATTCTATAGTCCGGCTCTCGGAACTCGCCGCGCTGCTCGATCCCACCCGGTTCGTTCTGGATCATGTCGTGGAGCGGGTAGGCGGCTTGCGAGCGGCCAGGCCGCACGGCGCACTGTTGGTCGGAGTGGGCGGTCCCGCGCTGAGCGGATACCAACGGTTCGCCATCGAACTTCGCTACCGCCTGCAGGATGCCGGCCATGAGCTTGTAGAACTGATGGACCTCTCCAGGCTGCTGCGCTCCACGGACGACGTGCTCGAGGACGACAAGCGTCGACCGGGGGCCTGGGTTCATCGGGGGGTGGGGCGTTGGATGAAGGAAGAGGTGATTGCACCGCTCAAACAGGGAGGCCAGGTTTACCTGCCGGAACCCCCCGCCCTGCTGCCCGCGGACTTTTCAGCCCATTTTCCCTTGTTCGTCAGCGAGCAGACGGTGCTGTTAATGTTCGCCGAAATGCTGTTCACGCCGATGATCGCGCAGGCCAGTGACCTGAGGGTCCTGCTGGAGGTATCGGCGCAGGAAACGACACGCCGGCTTTACGAGATTCCGGCCGGTGAACGCTTCGATCCCAAATTATCCGAGCAATACCTCGCCCGCGAAGGAAAGGTATACCAGGATTACCTGGGCAAAATCGCCGCTGTCGCACGGGCCAGCATTCGGGTGGACGCCAACCAGGATAACACTTTCTATTTCAGCGAGGCGGAAGCGCCGGCGTCGGTGTGAGCGCTGGGTTTGCGCTGATTGTCCCTGGCGGTCAGGAACAGGTCCATCAACGCCTTGTACCCTGAGCGAACGACGAGTGGTTCGCCCGTGGCCGGGTGCGTGAACGCGAGCGTCGTCGCGTGCAGCAGGTGCCGGCCTTCCGCGGCGCGCCGTTCGTCGTTGACCCAGGCGATAAATTCCGCATCCGGGCGGCCGTATAGCTTGTCCCCCCACACCGGGTGGCCGATATGGGCGGCGTGGGCACGAATCTGGTGGGTGCGTCCGGTGAGGGGCCGCGCCTCGATCAGGCTGGCGCCCGGCAGCAGCGCCTTGAGCACGATGCGGGTGCTGGCCGGCCTGCCCTGGGCATGCACCTCCTGCCGGATTCGCACCGAGCTTGCGCGCGCGTCCCTTAGCGGCGCCGATATGTAGGCATCCTTGGCGGGAAAGTGCCCGTGAAGGATACCCCCATAGGTTTTCCGCACATCCCCCGCATGGAATGCCTGTCCCAGGGCGCGGGCCGCCGCCTTCGTCTTGGCGAACAGGTTGACGCCGCTGGTTTCCCGATCCAGCCGGTGCACCGCGTGCAACTCGGGCAACGCTCGCTCCCGCATCAGCACGTGCACCAGACAATGGTGCCAATACTTGCCGGACGGGCTGGTGGGGATGTTGCCCGATTTGCTCACGGCGAGCAGATGTGCATCCTCGAACAACACCTCGTAGCGCGTGTCCACCGGGGGCTCCGGCCCCGGCGGCGGCTCGTAGACAATCCGCTGGCGCGTCTCGAGAATGTGGTTGGGACCGACCTGCCTGCCGTTCAGGGTCACACTGCCCGCCTCCACCAACCGCTCCCACTCGTCGAAGGTGTGGTACTTAAAGCGCCGCACCAGGAATTCCAGCAGGGTTTCCGTGACCTCCTGCCGAACGTACTGGAAGGACAGCTTGGGCATCGTAGCGGTCCGGCAAGCGCGCCAAACGGCGCACGCTCGATTGGTTGTCGGGCTCGCCCCCCGGCGATCGGCAGGCGAGGCGAATTACCCGCAATACAATCGCATCTTATCCGCAACCGGTGCCCGATTCCAGGGTGGAATGCGTCGGCGGAGAACGACTTCCTGGTTTTCGACCACTATGACGGTCGAGATGCGGCCGCAGGGATGCGGCGGCGCGCGCCATTGGAAATTTCACGTTTTGCGACACTGAAATGCCCCTTTCGCGACCGATCGCACAATCAGACGGACGGTATATCGGCGGCGCCCGTCCCAGCATGCAAATCCGGTGCTGTGCGCTTCCGGGCGGGTAGTACGAGCACAAATGTGCAAGAAAGTACTTTGCAAAAATATTTACTTACGGTAATTAAGATTACCGCAGCAATAAGCACCAGATCGGGAGCGAGCCTTGGACATCCAACCCCTTCGTGAAAATCCCGTCGCACTTTTCGACCAGGAGCTGGTGCGGGCCAATCGGGTCGCTTCGCGTGCGGAAGAGACCAAGCGCGCCCTGCTGAAAAACTGGTCGCTGTTCGAGCGCTGGTGCCGGGGGCGGGGGGTGCCGCCCCTGCCGGCGCCGCTGGATGCCGTGGAGGTGTTCCTGCTCTACTTATCCGAACGGCACCTCGTGCGGGGAAGGAACGGGCGCGCCGAGCGAATCGGGCTCAAGCCCGCGGCCATCGCGCAAGCCCTGTGGGCGATCAACACCCGCCATCGCATGGCGGGCCATCCCGCTCCCGGCGACTTCGCGCAGATCAGCACCGCCCTGGCCGGCATCAAGCGCAGGCGGGGATCGCGCAAGAAGCAGCAGGCGCCTTTCACCATCGACCACATCCGATCCATCCCATTCCCGGACACTCTGAAGGGCAAACGGGACAAGGCGCTGCTGCTGGTCGGGTTCGCCGGGTGCCTGCGGCGCTCCGAGCTGGTTTCGCTGCGCGCCGAGGATATCGCGGCCACCGATCTGGGGCTGCGCGTGTTTTTGCTAAAGTCGAAGACCGACCAGGAAGGGGAAGGCGCGTGGATCGATATAGTCCGCGCCACGCGGTATCCGGATTACTGTCCCGTCGCCGCCCTGCAGCACTGGCTGGATGCCGCGGGCCTCCAGAGCGGGCCGATCTTCCGCGCCCTCGGCAAAGGGCGAAGCCCCAGGCTGGGCGAGGCGCTCTCGCCGGCCAGCGTGGATGCCATCGTCAAGTGGGCCGCCGGACAATGCGGCCTGGATCCCGGCCAGTACGGCGGACATTCCCTGCGGGCGGGCAAAGCGACCTACCTCTCCGACAAGGGCAAGTCCCCCATGCTCATCGCCAGGCACGGCCGCTGGAAGAGCATGGATATGGTGCTCACCTACTGCCGCGGCGAAACGGCCCGCGAGCTGGCGGGGGTGTATTAGTCATACGATGCGTTATTTGTATAAGTATGCGTTGTGGGGGAAACAGCGCGCGGCTCCCAAGCGCTGTGCCTCCCCTGCGCCCCCTGGTTACGAAGGGTGCGTGCTCGCGGTGTATGCTCGAAGGTACGGAGAGGAAAAGTCGATTAGGGTGCGGGGGGTGGAGGATGCCGAGCACGGAGAGGCGATGGCCCTCCAGGAGCTCGCGAAACCACTGCCGGCTCCGGGGTGTGCGCCGCGACCGCCTGCCGAGCCACTATCTTTCACGCGCGTTCGCTATCCTTGTCCAGGCGGCAGGGGTCCCGCGGTTGCCGGCGATGCCGTAGCCCTCCCTGCCGCGTATCCCGATCACCCCTTGGCAACGAATCTCCGAGTCAGGTAACTAGTTAGGAGCAAGCACGGTCATCACTTCCAGGACTCGTTTCATCGTTAAACTGGGATCGAAATTCGATTCGAGGAAAAGCGACGTCCGGCCAGCCGCCGCGCGCGCAGCAGCACTTCTGCGCTCTCCGCTTCAAGCGGCCTGTTGAGCAGGGCCCTGGATTGCAGTTCCAGCCGGTATTGCCGCTGCAATTGACGCACGGCAGGCCACAGCCCCAGCGCCACCCCCAGCGCGAGATAGACGCTGAAGGCGAGGGCCACGCTGCCCCTGCCCCGCGGCCATGGCACAAGGCATGGCCGGCGCTCAAAAGCCGGTGCCAATCTGCACCAGGAAGTGTTCGTTGCGGTCCGCATAGTAAAGCTGGAAGTAAAAATTCTGCTCTCCCTCTATCTCGATTCCGGCTTTGGCGAAACTCCTGTCCG
>JACZVE010000259.1 GCA_022572825.1 SAR324 cluster bacterium | reverse complement strand
CTGCACTACGTGTCGCGCCTGCTCAATCGCAACTATACGCAGAAAGGGGAGACGTTCCGCAAAGTGCTGCAGACCCTGTTCCACATGGTAAACAGCAGCCAGGAGGTGTTCGTCATCGGAGCCATCCAGGACGACGGCACCGTCAAGGGCGGCACGGGCTGGGGCGCCGAGTTCGCCAAGATCTGCAACAAATCCCTCTACACCTACGACCAGGGGCAGCGTGCCTGGTTTCGCTGGCAACAAGACCAGTGGCGCAAGACGGCGCGGCCGGCGATTCGCGAGCGTCACTTCGCCGGATTGGGGACGCGCTTCCTGGAGGAAGACGGCCGGAAAGCCATCGAGGAGCTTTACGCGGCCACGTTCCCGTGAGTGGCGCCGTTGATTCCAAAGCGCTCATCGTCCCTCGAGCCGGACGTCTGGACCTCACCCCCCGTCCCCCTCTCCTTTGAAAAGGAGAGGGGGAGCAGCGCGCCACTTGCAAGCGATGCCGAAGGGGCGGGGCTGAGGTTCTAGCGAAATCATATCAAGCACTTGAATGTCTTAAGATCAATTGAACGAACTTCCGATTCAACCCGCTAGCGAGCGTTTCACGGATTCATCCACTATAGCGCGGAGATGGGAAATGGGAGCACCAGACCTCAGCAAGGTTCGCGCCAGCGGCCAGTGTCTTTGCGGCTCCGTGAAATACGAGGTGCGCGGGCCGCTGCGTGCAATCGTCGAATGCCATTGCCGAACCTGCCGGCGGTTCACCGGAGGGCTCTGGCACGCCACGGCCGCCCGCCGCGGCGACGTCACCATCGATGACGGCGGAACCCTCAGATGGTATCGCTCCTCGCCCCCGGTGCGCCGGGGCTTTTGCGGCAACTGCGGCTCCAGCCTGTTCTTCGATGGGGAAGACCGGCCATTCCTGGCGATAACCGCGGGCACGCTCAACGAGCCCACGGGTATAAAACTGGGCGCCCGCATCTTTACCGCGGACGCCGCGGATTACTATGATTTCTCGGCGGGGATTCCCAACGTTCCGGACCGTCAGCATGGCCTGGAGATCCCGGAATCATGAGGGCGCCCGGTTCGATTCCGCCGCCGCCGGCACCGCTACCTGCTGCCGGTATCGGGCGTGCCGCGGCCGGTGAAGGAATGGGGCCGGCCCCTGAGCCCGGAACGCCTCGATGACCGTCAAAGTGCACCCGCAGCCAGCCATGCCGCTGCTGGCGGACCCGCCCCCCTGGAACGAGCGGCCGCCGCCAGCCGCGCCGGAGTGCGTAGGGCAGTCCGTGCTGGGCAATGCGATCAATCTGTACGGCGCGCGCCCAGCGAACCTCCTGGTCATCGGCGGGGTGCACGGCGACGAGTCCGAAGGCATCTTCCTGGCCCACCTGCTGCTGAGCGCGGGCTGCCCGGTGCTCCCCTGCCTCAATCCGGACGGGGCCCTGCTCCGCCAGCGGTGGAACCGTCACAACGTGGACCTCAACCGCAATCTGCCCACTGCGGACTGGAAGCCCCACGCGCTCAATCCACGCTATCCGCCCGGCGCGGCGCCCGGCTCCGAGCCGGAGACGGAGGCGCTGCTGGCGGCCCTGCGGCGGGTGCGTCCCTCCACGGTATTGTCACTGCACAGCTACACCGAAAGCTTCGTGGAGATCGAGCGTGCACAGGAGGAGCTGAGCACCGCCCTCAATGAGGCAGTCGCCGAGTACACCCGGGCGGCGGGGATCGAGCGCCGGTCCACCGTCGGCTATGCCACCCCCGGCGCGCTTGGCGCTTATGGCCGGGACAATGGCCTGCTGATTCTCACCTACGAGTTGCAACGGGGACGCTCCCACGGCGAGCTGCAAGGTTTGCTGGGGCCGTTCCTGCGGCTGCTGGAGCGCCTGGAGGCGGAGCGGTTCGCCGCTTAGCCCTTTGCCAGCGAAGCCTCCATCCGGCCCAGCTCCGCTTCCACCACGGACACATCCAGCTTTTTGAACAGCGGACTCGGACTGGGGAGCGCCTGCCCCGCGGGGAGCTGAGAGGCAAGCCATTTACCGACGCGGTGCTCGTAATCGCCGGTGAGGATGCGGTGCGAGCTGCCGTCCGCCTCCTTCGCGGTCGTGAGGCGCAGCTCTCCGGACAGGCTTCCGCTGTTTCCCAACAGCTCGTGCAGGCGCTGGGTGGAGAACGGGAGAAACGGGGCCAGAAGAATCTTCAGGTTGTCGATCGCGCGCAGCGCGGCGTAAAGCACGCTACCGGCGCGCACCTGATCCTCCTTGACGAGATTCCACGGCGCCTGATCGTTGAGGTAGCGGTTTACCAGATCCGCCAAATGCAACGCTTCTCCGATGGCGGCCTTGAAGCTGCACGCCTCGATTAACTCGCCCACGGAGGTGAAACCGTGCTCCACCTGAGCGATGAGGGCTTGGTCGGCCTCCTCCAGGCGGCCCGGGTCGGGCACCCTGCCGAAGTGCTTGTAGGCCATGGTCAGGACGCGATTCACCAGATTGCCCCAGGTGGCGACCAGCTCGTCGTTGTTGCGGCGGACGAACTCCGCCCAGGTAAAATCCGTGTCCTGCGCCTCCGGGCCGGCAATGGTGAGGAAGAAGCGCAGAGCATCCGGGTCATAGCGCTCCAGAATATCCTTGACGTAGATGACCACTCCGCGGCTGCTGGAAAACTTGCGGCCTTCCATGGTCAGGAATTCGCTGGAGACGATATCGTAGGGAATGACGAGCGGTTCCCCTTCGCCGCCCCCCAGGGTGCCTGCCACGCCATTCCCGTAGCCGATGAGCATGCTCGGCCAGATGACCGAGTGAAAGACGATGTTGTCCTTGCCCATGAAGTAATAGTGGCGGGCTTCCTCGTTTTGCCACCAGTCGCGCCAGGCGTCGGGATTGCCGGTGTTGTATGCCCACTCCACACTGGCGGACAGATAGCCGATCACCGCATCGAACCACACGTAGATCTTCTTGTCGTTGCGCCGCTCGTAATCGGGCAGCGGGATGGGAATGCCCCATTCCAGATCCCGCGTGATGGGCCGGGGATGGAGGTCGTCCAGCAAATTGAGGGAGAACGCGCGCACGTTGGCCCGCCAGTGGTTTTGATCCTCGATCCAGCGCCTCAGCGGGTCCACGAATGCCGTGAGGTCCAGGAAAAAATGCTCCGACTCCCGGAACACCGGCGGCTCGCCATCGATCTTCGAACGCGGGTCAATCAGCTCCATCGGATCGAGCTGCTTGCCGCAATTGTCGCACTGGTCCCCCCTTGCCTCCGTAAAGCCGCAGTGCGGGCAGGTGCCTTCGATGTAGCGGTCCGGCAGCGTACTGCCCGTGCGGACGCTGAATGCGCCCATCATCGATTTTACGAAGATATAGCCCTTCTCATACAGCGTCTTGAACAGGTCCTGCGTGATTGCGGTGTGGTTGCGGGTGGTGGTCCGGGTAAAAAGGTCGTAACTGAGACCCAGGTTATAGAGATCCTCGGCAATAACCGCGTTGTAGCGGTCCACCAGCTCTTGCGGCGTGACGCCCTCTTTCTCCGCTTCGACCGTGATGGGGGTGCCGTGCTCATCGGTACCGCTGACCATCAGCACTTTATTGCCGACCAGTCGGTGATAGCGGGCAAATATATCGCTGGGCACCCCGAAACCGGCGATGTGCCCGATATGCCGGGGCCCGTTGGCGTAAGGCCACGCGACGCTCACGAGGATCGTTTTCGGCATATCAATGAGGCGGAAGTATAAAGCTGGCGTCGGGTTGCGGCCAACGGTGCGGGGCATACCAACGGCGGCGGGCAGCCCACCGGCTGCGGAGAATGACGATCTTTCGCGCTGCGCGGGCGTTCAGCAAACGGGATAAAGGCTTGCCCATGAAGTATAGGGACGCCAGGTAAGGTTGCCAAGTAGCCGTCCTGCGCATGGGCTGCGGGCGCTACGCATCGCGGGGGCGTTCAGACCGCTGGATGAATGGCCTGCCCGGGATGTTTCCTTGGCGTAGGACGCACACTCGCCGCGGCTCAGGCGCCGAAAAATTCGTTGAGGCCCATGGCCGTATCCTGAACGTGGAAGGGTTCGATCTTCAGCGCCGTTGCGCCCTTTTTGATCCACAACCGCACGGTGGACGCGGTCGAACCGTCCGGCAGGGCCAGGCTCGGCGCCTCCTCGGCATAGACGATATCGCTGGTGCGAAACTCGTAGAAGAATGAATGCTGACTGCCAGGGTCATTGAGCAGCAAGATTTTGCCCGCGTCGTTACTGCTTTGCGGCGATCCGGTAAACATCACCGAGATCTGACGCAGTTTCTCGTAACTGCCGCGATAGAGCTCGATCTGATAACGGGCGATCAGGGACCGCGGTTCCATAATGCCGCGCCGGATTAGAGTGGACGTTGATTTATCTGAGGAAAATTGTATCAGTCGCGCCCAAGCGAGGCAATGCACCCCCACCTGGCACCATAGGTCGGCACGCGATGGGGCGGGACCCTCCGCGCGACCCCCACCCGCTGGCGGGTCCGGAGATCCAGGTCGCGCTGTCGCTCTATCGGCGGACGGGTATGGTGCAGCCGCAGCGCATGTTTCTCTCTATGGTGCTCCGGGCGCGGCGCTCGCCGCGGGACGGATGGTGACAGACTTGGTGGCGAAGAAGATAGCGCGGCTTGGTCGGATATTCGCGATCAAGGCGCGGGCACGTAAGTCCGCCCACTCATTCGGATAACACCTCGTAATCAAGCAATTCCAACGTCGAGAGAGGGTCACGCTTGTTTGGATAGATCACAAGGTTGGTTCCCGCCGCCCGTGCCGAGGGAACCAGCAAACCATCGTGATCGAGCCATTCCGCTGCCCCTCCGACTTGCTGGCACACGGACAAGTCGCTTTCCGTGATTGATTCACTGGATACTCCGACCTGTTCTAAATCGTGGCAACTATCGAGTCGTAGGACCGAACGCAGTGAAACACGCAAACGGAATATTGTGCGTCGAACCCGCGGCCGTAGCGGTTGCGCGGAGATTTGGTAATCGGCTTCCGCCAACGCGGTACCGCGCTCCAGACTGGTGTAAATCGCAGGAATTTCTGGAGGGTTCCATCGTGCGCCACGCCGGTTTTCAAGCAGCGGATCGAAGCCCGCGAACATGTGCCTGAAGACGATTCCCTCCCATGGAAGAGAATCTAAAGCTTGGAGATTGTCCAGAAGCTCAGGAGCATGAATCAC
>JACZVE010000258.1 GCA_022572825.1 SAR324 cluster bacterium | reverse complement strand
CCGCGGGTGTCGCCGCCGCGGAGGACGCGATTCCCATTGATTCGGGAAACAGACATTCGCAGCCGCCCGCCTCCAGCGACCGCGACCGGCGGCGGTGCGCAATCATGTCGTGATGTCCATCCGCACGAGCCGCACCCAACCCCACAGCATCAGCAGTGCGAACCAGGTCAGCGTGGTTGCCAGCCCCAGCGTGAGTTCCGTTTCCCAGGTAAAGGGCAGGCCTCTGCCCAGCTTGCCGACCAGGGCCACCGGCCGGTGCAGGTGAAAGAGGAATACGTAGCGGCCCGCATCGAGCAGGCCAGAGACGGATTCCAGCACGATTCCCAACAGAACCGCCACTCCAACGGCCGCGCCGGAGCTGTTGAAGTGCAGACCGAGCACCAGCGCGAAGGCGCAGACCGGGAGCAGAAACACGGCGGTGAGCCCGATGGATAGCGAAATATGCCACCAGAATGTCCCGGCCGCGTAAATAACCAGTCCCTCGCGCGCCACGTCGCCCCAGCCCACCGTCGCCGCTACGATTGCGGCGTAGAGCGCACAGCATGCCAGCAGCAGGCTCCAGGTGAGCGCGGCCACCCACAGCAGCTTGGCCGTCAGCCAAGCCGTGCGCGATACGGGGAGCATGAGTACCGTCCTGGCCGTGCCAAGCGAAAATTCCTGCGAGAAGGCCATCGCACCGACGACGAGCACGACGAATACCATCACGCGCAGGCTCCACTCCATGCCCTCCGCCCACAGTTGCGGGCCGGAAACCACATCCAGCGAGCTACGGGGCGGGGTCAGCGCCAGAACCAGCATGCGCACCACCGGCAGCAGTACCGTCACGGCCATCAGGAGGTAGGGGTACTTCTGGGAAAGCAGCTTGATGGCCTCCTGCCGCCAAAGCTCGCCAATCATACGGCGGGCTCTTCCCGCGCTCCACCGGCGGCCCGGGGTGGCGTCGCTGCGATCGGCGCCGCATCAGCCTCCGCGAGTGCCTCGAAACGAGCTGCAACCGCGTCGATGTCGCCCTGGGCCGCCAGGGGGTGATCCATGATTATCTGCCCCTGCTCGAGGACCAGGGCGCGATCGCACAGTTCCGCGACCTCGTCCAGCAGGTGGCTGCACAGCAGTGCGCCGACCCCCTGCTCGCGCGTCAATGCGCGGATCAGCTCGCGAATCTGCCGTTGCCCCACCGGGTCCAGGCCGTTGGTGGGCTCATCCAGGATCACCAGCCGGGGTGCGTGAAGAAACGCGGCGGCCAGGCCCAGCCGCTGCTTCATGCCCAGCGAGAACTGGCCGAAGGGCACGCCGGCGCGCTCCGCCAAGCCTACCTCGGCGAGCATCGCCTCCACGCGATCGCCGCCGACGCCGGCCAGCCGCCCCACCAGGGCCAGGTTCTTGCGGCCGGTGAGGTGCGGGTAGAAGCAGGGTGTCTCGACGATGGCACCCAGGACACGGTGGTGGCTGACGGCATGGACGCCCAGGATGGGCTCCCCCTCCAGCCAGGCCTGCCCGCCGCTGGGACGAATCAGATTGCAGAGGATCTTGATGGTGGTGGACTTGCCGGCCCCGTTGCGCCCGAGGAAGCCCACCGTCTCCCCGCGGCGCACGCAAAAAGAGATGCTCCGCAGCGCCTCGAACTTGCCGAAGCGTTTGCTGAGCCCCTCCACGCGCAGGATTTCACCTGAGTCCGCCACAGCTCTCATTCTCAATTCCCACGTGGCCTGCTGCCCGCCGGGCAGGCCACAGCGGCGCTAGCGTCCTGAAGAGAAATCCGCTCTATAAAGTTGCGGCGGATCAACATTCGTCTGGTGGCTTGGTGCGACACCCCGTGACTATGGCATGTTTTTATGGGCAAAATCTCACCCCCCTGCCCCCTCTCCTCGTACACCCGTAAACCTTGTCTTCAGTCTGTACAGCTGGGCAGGGAGGGGGCTTACACCGCTGATGTGCCGATCGGAACCCGGATCGGCGAATCAAAGCTCGCCTCCCTGCCTGGCGCGGAGGGGATGGGGGTGGGGTCTGACTCGACCAAAAATCAACCCATCTTGAATGCCACTGCAAAATCACGTCTGATGCCCCAGCCACGCCCATAGGGTGTCGAACAGCAGTTCCTTGTGCTCCGTCAGGCGATGGTCCCCCGATTTCAGCAGCACCAGTTGCAGGTGCGGAAAAGCGCAGTCCTCCGCAAAGGTGAGGCTGGTGCGCCAATCCACCGCCGTGTCCCGCATGCCGTGAAAGATCAGCGTGGGTGCGGCATAGCCGTGCAGCAGCTTTTGCGGGTCGTAGTTCAGCGCGTCTTCCATCAGCGAAAAGCCGATCTCCCGGTCGATCCAATCGCTCTCGAAGCGGCGCACGCCCGCCTTGCGCCACTCCTCCATCGCCGCCGGTCCGAGCTGCCAGGCCAATCGCCCGGGGAATTGCAGCGCCGGCGCGATCATCACCGTGGGTGCGGTGTCCCGCGGATGGGCCAGGTGATGCCAGGCGATCACGGCCGCGCCCATGGACGAGCCGATCAGCACGGGGGCCTCCCCCGCGGGTGCGGCGTTCGCCAGCCAGCCCCGCGCCGCCGCCAGGTCGGCCAGACAGCGGGTCATGGTGAGCTCGCGCAGGCTGCCGTCGGCATCTCCATGGCCGCGCAGGTCCACGCTCAGAAAGCCCCAGCCGGCCGCGGCGAACCGCTGGGCGAAGTGAAGCGCCTTCTCTCCCCGGCGGTGGGAGCCCAGCCCGTGCACGAACACCGCCACGCGGCCTCCGGCGGGGTCTCGCGGGGCGCTCCAGTCCACGACGATGGCTTCGCCCTCGCTGACTGATATGCGATGCGTTTCTGTTGTCATCGGCCTTCTGGGGAGGCAGGTACGAGTCAATCATCCGGCTTGCGCCGCATCGGCCCGACCCTTTTCCACGTTTACGAAGTACAGCGCCGTCCCGCCGGCCAGGAAAAACACGGTCAGGCTGAGGATCGCCAGGCGGGTGTTTCCGGTCAGCAGGAGCAACCCCCCGTAAAGCAGTGGGCCGAACATGGCGGAAAATTTGGAGCTGACCGCGAAAAATCCGAAAAACTCGGCGTTCTTGCCCGGGGGCACGAAGGAGGCAAACAGGGAGCGGCTGATGGCCTGAGCGCCACCCAGCACCATTCCGATCATCGCCGCCATCACGTAAAACTCGCTCACCAGTTGCACCACCTGCCCGTAGGTGACCACGCCGGTGAACACGGCCAGGGTGAAGTAGAGGGTCGGCTTCTCCCCGTAGCGCGTGGCCAGCCAGCCACAGAAGATAGAGCCGGGAAAGGCGATGATCTGAACGAGGATGATGCCCCGGATCAGCTCGTTGAGGGTGATCTTCTCCGTCAGGGCGGCGTCCAGGTAGATATTCTGCAGGGCATAGGGCGTAACGTTGGAGATCAGCGTGGCGATGCCGTCGTTGTACAGCAGGAACGCCACCAGAAACAGCGCCGCCTGCGGTACCTGCCTCACCTCCCCCACCGTGGTTTTCAGCTCACGCCAGGCCTCGCCCGTCAGGCGGCGCAGTCCGGCCCGCGCGCGCTGCACGGGCCGCTCGGTCAGCAGGGCGAAGGTGATCAGGGCAAAGCCGCCCCACCACAGCCCGACCAGCAGAAAGGCGTCGTTGACCGAGCCCCGCGGAGGCACGAAGAAGGCCAGCGAGGCGATCAGCACGATTACGCCGCCCAGGTAGCCGAAGGCGTATCCGGCGCTGGAGACCTGGTCCCACGCCCCGGCCCCGGCGATCTCCGGCAGGAAGCCGTTGTAAAACACGTTGCCGCCCTCGAACCCGACGTTGCTGATCAGGATGAGCAGCCCCACCGCCCACCAGGGCAGTGCGAACCATAGCCCCAGGGTCGCTGCCACCCCCAGGACGCAGTAGGCCTGCAGGAAGCGCTTCTTGACCCCGCTCACATCGGCGATGGCCCCCAGCAAGGGGGAGGATACCGCGACGATCAGCGCGGAAAGACCCACCACCAGCGACCAGGCCGCCTCGGCGGTCAGCGCCAGGCCCGCCACGCGCAACGCCGGGGCAGGGCCTAGCCGCAAATCGCCGGCGCGCTCGGCGGCCGCCTCGAAGAGCCCCACGAAGTAGGCCGAGCCGATCACGGTGATCACGCACAGCACGTAGGCGCTGTTGGCCCAGTCGTAGAGCACCCAGCCCATCCGCTCGCGGGTGGCGATAGTGCGCCAGAAGGGGCTTTTCGCCTGAGAGTGCATCCGTGTCCTGGTTTCAAGCCGCCGCGATGGGATAGGCTGACGACGCCGGAACAACATTCTTATCCGCGTCCGACGCCGGGGGAATTCCGGGGAAACCCTAATGCAAATCCGGCCACGACACAACCTGAGCGGGGAGGCCGCCATGGCCAAGTTTCTCACGCTGTACCGCTTCCAGCGGCCCGTTAAAGGCGGCGGGCCGGATCGCTTCAAGACGTTCCGCTCCCTGGTGGAAAAGGAGGGAGGCCACATCCTGGCGTTCCACGGGTTGGTGGGGCCCTACGACGTGATGGTGCTGGCCGACTACCCGAACACGCGTGCGGCCGCCAAGGGTGCGGCCGCCGTCGGCAACCTGATCACAGCCGAATCGACCACGATGCCCGCACTGGAGCAGGACGAGTTTTTGCAGCTTCTCAAGGAGTTGAACGAGGCGTAGAAGATTTAACGGGGATTCGTCCCCGGCAGCACCCCCACCAAGTTTTTCAGGGTCGCCTCGCGTTCGGGGTCACCGCCCCGAGCCTGCCAGACCTGATAGTAGCTCCCGGGCTCGTCGCCTCCTGGCTCGAGACCGGCCTCGCGGAAGCGCTGCGCGATGTAATCGGCCGCCCGGTCGAGCCCGGTGAGGCGCCGTTCCACGGCCTCCGCGACCGCCCCGGCGAGGCCTGCGTCGTCGGTGATGAGAATCGCCTGCGCGGCCGCGTCGTGCTCGGCCTGCGACAACAGATCGAGGGCGATCCACTCGGCGTCGCTGTCGGCGTCGGCGACGATGACGATCTCCGAAGGCCCGGCGATCATGTCGATGCCGACGACCCCGAACACCTGCCGTTTGGCCTCCGCCACGTAAGCGTTGCCCGGACCGACGATCTTGTCGACCGGCGCGATGCTGTCGGCGCCGTAGGCGAGCGCGGCGACCGCCTGCGCGCCGCCGACGCGGTAGATCTCGTCGACCCCGGCGATGCGCGCCGCGGCGAGCACCGCCGGGTCGAGCGCGCCGCCC
>JACZVE010000257.1 GCA_022572825.1 SAR324 cluster bacterium | reverse complement strand
CCCCCCAGATGATCGGCCAGTTGATGGAACTGGGGCCGCGATGCCGCGGCAGCAGCGAGGGATGATACTGAATCGTCCCCTGGGTGGGCGTGTTGAGCACCTCTTCCGGCACAAACAGGGTGACATAGGCCATCACGCACAAATCCGGCTTGAGTGCGGCGAACTCCTCCCACACCTCCTGCTTGCGGAAGGATTTAGGCTGATAGATCGGTAGTTTAACCGATTGTGTGAACTCTTTGAGGGGGTCGGTGCGCTGGCCCTCCTTGTCAGGCGCGCAATACACCGCGATGATGTCTTCGCCGCGCTGCTGCAGCGCTTCCATCACAGCCTTACCAAAGGCCTGCTGTCCATGTACGATCATGCGCATGGCGTTACCTCCCCGGCGTGCGAGGGACAGGAGCGGGGCCGCCGATCGCGACCGGCCCGCGGGCCGGCAACGCTCCCCCCCGCCGATAAGAACAGCTCCGTTGAGAACAGCATCAGACGATTCCCTCGCTGCGCAATTGCTCGATCTGCTCCTTGTCGTACCCCATCACCTCGCCGAGGATCTCCTCTGTGTGCTCCCCCAGCAACGGGGGGGACTTCACCTCCACGGGGGAGTCGGATAGCACCATGGGGCAGCTGACATTCTTGAAGCTGCCCCGTGTCGGATGGGGTACGTCCACGATCATACCCCGATTTCGCAGGGCTTCGTCCTCGATCAACTCTTTGGTGCTCAAGATGGGCCCGCAGGGCACATCGAGATCGTTGAGGCGTTGCATCACCTCCCACTTGCTATGGTGCTGGGTCCACGCCTCGATGATGGCGAAGCAGTCGTCCAGCTTGTCCAGCCGCGCCTCGGGCTTCGCGTATTGCGGATCGTCGATCAGTTCCGGGCGCCCCACCGCCTTCATCAGCGCTGCCCAGCCCTGGGGCTGAATGATCACGTACACGTAGTCGTTCTGACCACCGGGCGCACAACGCAGTGCCGCACCCGGCTGGCCGCCACCGGAGGCATTGGCCGCGCGGGGCACGAAGCCGTCGAAGGATTCAGTCGGATACTCCTTCAGCGGCCCATGAGCCAGGCGCTGCTGATCGCGCAGCTTGACGCGGCACAGGTTGAGCACGGTGTCCTGCATTGCCACCTCCACGCGCTGGCCCCGGCCCGAACTCATGCGTTGGAGCAGGGCAGCGAGGATGCCCGCCACGCAGTGAATGCCTGTGCCGGAATCGCCGATCTGTGCGCCGGTGCAAAGCGGCGGCCCGTCCGCGAAGCCCGTCGTGCTCATCGAGCCCCCCATGGCCTGGGCGATGGACTCGTAGGCCTTGAGGTCCGCGTAGGGTCCGTCGCCGAATCCCTTGATGGAGGCATAGATCAGGCGCGGGTTGATCTCCCGGATGCGCTCCCAGGTGAAGCCCTGCCGATCCAGCGCGCCCGGAGCGAAGTTTTCCACCATCACGTCGCAGTTCTTGAGCAGGCCGATAAAAATCTCCCGGCCCTTCTCGGACTTCAGATTGAGCGTCACGCTGCGCTTGTTGCAGTTGAGCATCGTGAAGTAAAGGCTGTCCACGTCCGGTAGATCGCGCAGCTGGGCCCGCGTAATGTCACCCCTGCCCGGCATTTCGACCTTGATGACGTCCGCGCCGAGGTAACCCAACAACTGTGTGGCGGATGGACCGGCCTGGACATGGGTCATATCCAGGATTCGAATGCCCTGCAATGCCTTAGCCATATGCCCTCGATTCTTCTCCGAGCGGTTGGAAAAATGGGGTGCGCGGATTTCGCAGATGGCAGAGATTTATTTGAAGCGGGTGATTTAATGCACGCCGTCTGCGTGTCGACCTTCGTACAGGACGTCGGATTCAACTCCGTGGATACACAGCTCTATCCATTCAAATCCGCGCAATCCGCGTAATCTGTGGAGGAAAAGTCCCGGCATCTCACAGATTTCTGCAGAGGTCTCTTATTTGTACATGGTCTGGTTCATGGTACCCGAACTGTAGGCCTGCGGGTCAATCCACACGTTGATGAGCGACGGCAGGCCCGATTCGCGGGCCCGCTCCAGGGCGGGGCGGATGTCCTTGGGATCCCGCACCTCCTCGCCGTAGCCGCCGAGCATAGTGGCGAATTGGTCGAACTTGACGTCGCCGAGCAGGTTGGCGACGTCGCCGCGCTGCGCGCCGTATTTGGCAATCTGCCCGAAGCGGATCTGGTTCCAGGCCGAGTTGTTGCCCACCACACCCACGAACGGCAGCTTGAAGCGCACCATCGTCTCGAAGTCCCACCCGGTCAGGGTGAAGGCCCCATCGCCGAACAGGGTCACCACCTCCTTTTCGGGCTGTGCCAGCTTGGAGGCCATGGCAAACGGCACGCCGACTCCCAGCGTGCCCAGCGGGCCCGGATCCATCCAATGGCCCGGCAGGCGCGGCTGTACCACCTGACCGGAGAAGGTGACGATGTCGCCGCCATCGCCGATGTACACGGTGTTTTCCGTCAGGAACTGGTTGATCTCGTAGCACAGGCGGAGCGGATGAATGGGCTGGGCATCGGACTTGAGCTTGGGCAGGCGCTCTTCCTCCAGCCGCCCTTCCTCGGCCCGCAGTTCCTGCAGCCACTCCTTGCGCGATTGGGCGCCATTGCCGGACCGGCCGGCAGCCTCGGTCACGGCCGCCAGAATGGCACCGACGTCGCCGACCAGCCCCAGGTCGATGTCGCGATTTTTGCCCACGGTGCGGTAATCCAGGTCGATCTGCACCACCGTTGCTTCCTTGCGCAGGCGGTTGCCATAGCCCATCCGGAAGTCGAACGGGGTGCCGACGATCACGATGACGTCCGCCTTGTTGAAGGCATAGCGCCGAGCCAGTTGAAAGCCATGGAAATCGCCCGGGGGAAGGGTGCCCCGGCCGGCGCCGTTCATAAATATCGGCACGTTGAGCGACTTCGCGAAAGTCCGGGCCTCTTCCGCGGCACGGCAGGTCCACACCTGGGTGCCCAGCAGCACCGCGGGGTTCCTGGAGCCCGCGAGAATCTCCGCCAGTTTGTCGACGGCCCGCGGATCGCCGGCGCTCTTGGTCGAGGCGCGGTAGTGGCCGGGCTGCGGTATGCGCGCCTTGGCCTCATCCACCTTGGCGTCCAGAACATCGCGCGGAATCTCCAGGTAGGAAGGGCCCGGCGCCCCGTTGTAGCACTCGCGGAAAGCCATGCTGACCAGGTCCGCCACGCGCTCGGTGCTGGGCGCGGTGGAGGCGAACTTGGTGATGGGTTTGAGGATGTCCACATGGGGCAGGTCCTGCAGGGAGCCCATCTGATGCTGACTGAGCGCGCCCTGGCCGCCGATGAGCAGGAAGGGGCTTTCCGCGCGGTAGGCATTGGCCACGCCGGTGATGGCATCGGTGGTGCCGGGACCGGCGGTCACCACGGCACAGCCGGGCTTGCCCGTGACGCGCGCGTAGCCGTCCGCCGCATGGGCGGCGACCTGCTCGTGCCGCACGTCCACGAGCCGAATGCCCTCGTCGATGCAGCCGTCGTAAATGTCGATGATGTGGCCCCCGCACAAGGTGAACACCGTGTCGATGCCCTCGTTTTTCAGGGCCTTGGCCACCAGGTGACCGCCGGAGATTTCTGCCATGTCCTCTCTCCTCGGAGCTTAGTCCAGATAGTGAACGTTGTTTTCGACGTGCGTAGCGAGATCCAGCGTGTGCTGCCGGACCAGCGCTTCCGCCCGCTCGGTATGCCGCTTTTCCAGTGCCTCGATGATGTGCATGTGATCGATGATGGAGCGCTCCACGCGATCGTCCTCTGCGATCGTCGTCAGTCGGATGGATCGCATATGAGCGAACAGGTTGTCGGCGATCTGATTGATGAGATCGTTCCTGCTCAATTGCAGAATCTTATGATGAAAGCGGATGTTCGTATCCGAATACTCGTTGATCTTCGCGCGCAGCTGATTGTTTTCAAAGGTGGCGAACATTTCCCGCAGGGTGGCGATCTCCCCGTCGCTGGCGTGCAACGTAATCAGTCGCGCCGCCATGCCCTCGAGGGCCGCCCACACGGTGATCATCTCCAGGATTTCGCGCTTGGACTTGCGCACGACGAACACCCCCTTGCGCTGAACGACGCGCACGAAGCCTTCCTGCTCCAGCCGCGAGATCGCCTCGCGGATGGGCGTGCGGCTCACCCCCAGATCGGCCGAGAGCTGGCGCTCGTCCAGCCGCAGCGCACTGCGGCTGGCGTAGATGTTCATCGACATGATGGCTTTTTTGAGCGCATCATACGCCTTGTCCTTCAGGCTGAAGTTCACATCCAGGGGCTGAACCACCAGCCTGGCTGTGCTCGCGGATCTGCTCGTCATCTCGAAATCCACCAACCCCCTACCCCGGCCGTTCGCGACCGCCGCTGAAGGCGAATAATCGATCTTGTATTTAATATACCAGATACAAGATTACAAGGCCGCCTGCCGCATTGGACGGCGAATTCCACGGGAGCCGACCTGCGGATGCAGTGGAAGCGGCCCGAGCGAGCCTCATTACCCGATTATCCGCTCGATTTCACGCTGATTTCCGTTTCCTCGCCGCGATCCTGCTCCTGGCCAGAGGATACAGGAAGAAGGCAACGGCCAGCAGGAGGAATATCAGCGAGAGCGGGCGCTGGATAAAGACGAGTAGCGAGCCGTGGGAGCCGATCAGGGTCTGGCGCAGCGCCGGTTCCGCCAATGGCCCCAGCACGATGGCCAGCACCATCGGCGCCATGGGGTAATTCAGCTTGCGCAGGATGTAGCCGCCCACGCCGAACAGCAGCATCAGCCACACGTCGTGCAGATCGTTGGTGGGTGCATAGCCGCCCACTACGCAGAGCACGAAGATCATGGGCGCCAGAATCGTAAAGGGCATCTTCAGGACGGCGATGAAGAGGGGAATAAATCCGATGTTGATGACCAGGGTCATGAAGTTGGCCGTGTACAGGCTGGTAATCAGCCCCCATACGAAGTCCTTGTGCTCGATGAACAGCAGCGGTCCCGGCTCCAGCCCCCAGATGACCATGCCTCCCAACAGGATGGCCGTGGTGGGGGAGCCGGGAATCCCCAGCGTCAACATGGGCAGCATGGAGCCGGTGCTGGCGGCATTGTTGGCCGCTTCCGGCGCCACCACTCCTTCGATTATCCCGGTGCCGAACTTTTCAGGGGTCTTGGACATACTCTTGGCCATCCCGTAGGCCATCAGCGAGCCCGGCGTCGCCCCCGCCGCGGCTAGGACGCCCACGACATATCCC
>JACZVE010000011.1 GCA_022572825.1 SAR324 cluster bacterium | reverse complement strand
GGCCTGCTGCGTGGGAAGTTTCGATCTGATTATCGACCGACCCACCGCACCCACCGACCCCCACCTGAGGTCGCACCGCCTCGAAGGCCTGCGCGGTGGGCTTCGCGATGAATTCCCACGGAAATCCAGACCGAATCTCTGGCTGGGCCGCGCGGCACAACCCTCCGGTTGGGGCCCATTCCCGGTGGACGCGGGTGGGTTGGCGGAGCATGCCGCGGTGATCGTTCGGGCGGAGTGGCCAGCGAGGACTTCCAGGGTCCAGCGGGTATCAAGCTTGAAATACTGTCATCTCAGTGGCATCTTGACCGAACATCTGATTCGGAATATTTTGTAAACCCTCTAAAATTAGCGCGTCCGGCAGGACTCGAACCTGCGACCGTCGGATTAGAAATCCGATGCTCTATCCCGCTGAGCTACGGACGCGAGTGGCTCTACGGCGAATGTCTATTTCTCTAGTACCAATCCTACCTTTCAGTTGGGAAGTCCATATCACGGCCAGCCGTCATTGCCGTGAGCGCTGCCACCGCGGGCGCCGGCGGTGCTCGTGGTTGCCAGCGGTGGGGCCGGAAGGTACGATCGGCTAGCCTGCGGGGTGCCGAATTCACGAACCGGGACGGAGGGCGCGATGGCAAAGCTGTACAATCGGGCAAAGGAGCAACTGGAGAAGGGCGAGTTGTGCATCGGTTTGGGGTTGCGCGTGGCGCGCACGGTGGAAATTGGCCGGGTGCTCGGCACCTGCGGTTACGACTTTGCGTTCATCGACCTGGAGCACAGTGCGATGAGCTTCGACACCGCCGTACAGATTGCCGTCGCCTCTCAGGACGCCGGGGTGACGCCGCTGGTGCGCGTGCCCGGCTACGAGCATTACCTGGCGACCCGCGTGCTCGACGCGGGCGCGATGGGAATCGTCTTTCCCCATGTGGACACGGGCGAGCAGGCGGCGCACCTCGTCAGCTTCTGCAAGTATCCCCCGGTCGGCCACCGCTCTTCCGCGGGCAACATGGCCCAGCTCAACTATCAGGCGCTGCCGCAGCGCGAGGCGAGCGATCTGGTTAACGACAACACGCTGCTCGTGATGATGGTGGAGACGCCTCAATCGGTCGATAACGTCGATGAAATCGCCGCCGTGCCCGGGGTGGACGTGGTGCTGATCGGCGCCAATGACCTCTGTCTCGAGATGGACATCCCCTCGCAGTACGACAGTCCCCGGCTGGCCGCGGCGGTGGAGAAGACCGTCGCCGCGTGCAGGAAACACGGGAAGCACGCCGGTCTGGGCGGCGTATACGACGAGGTGCTGGTGCAAAGGTATATCGCGATGGGCATGCGCTTCATCCTCGCCGGCGGGGACATGGCGCTGTTCATGGCCGCGGCGGGTGCGCGCGCCAAATTTCTCCGTGGAATTTCCGTCGGGTAGTACCCCCTCGGGTGACCCATCCAGCTCCTGGAGCGAGGAACATCAGCCATGAACCATGCAAGCCGGGTCGCTGGGCTGGCAGCGTTGGGCATCGCGCTGCTCGTCGCCCTGCCGCTCGCCGCCTCGGCGGACGGCGACGGCGGGAACGGCAACGGTATGCAGTTCAAGCACCCTGACTATGTAGCGGCCACCGGGTTCCTCGCGGACGGGCGTTACGCGGAGGCGATCCCCCTGCTGCGCAAGGCGATCGCCGAGGACGGCCCCGATGCCGACGCCTACAATCTGATCGGCTACAGTACCCGCAAGCTGGGCCGCCTCGCGGAAGCGCTCGCGTTCCATGAGCAGGCGCTGAGCATCGATCCGGAGCACCGGGGCGCGCACGAGTACATCGGCGAGGCCTACCTGGAGCTCGGCCGGCTGGACAAGGCCATGGAGCACCTGGCCTTCCTGGACGACGACTGCTGGCTGCCCTGCGAGGAGTATAGCGACCGCAAGGAAGGAGTTGCGCGCTACGAGTCCGAGCAGCGCTAAACGTCGCGCACGGCGCGGGGGTCCGGCCCGCTGCGCCCTCCCCTGCCGTGCTGATTCGTCCGTGAGCCGTCGGTGCGAGTGCCCTGAGGCCGCGCAGGAGACATCCCCCTCCTTCTCGCCCGGCTTGCGCAAGTGTGATCTAATCCGATATTCTCTTACTTGCACCGATGGCGTTGCAATAATTCCGGGCCGGGCCGGCCAGTGCCGACCCCCGGTCGCCACAGGCGGCCGAAGCGCGCCGATTTCCATTGGCCACACCGGGCCCGGATTGGCCTCACGTCTCCCAACGATTCGTTCCCATTTGGAGCACACACCTTCATGGCTATTAACGAGCCCGGACAATCTCCCTGGGACAAGCGTAAAAACGTCCCACCGAACCTCGAACAGTTCCTCAAGCAGCTTCAGCAAAAGTTCAAGTTCAAAGCCAACCTGTTCAATATCTGGCTCATCCTGGCAGTGGTGCTGGTCGTGTGGGCGCTGACCGGCATCTACATCGTCGATCCGGATGAACTGGGCGTGGTGCGGCGCTTCGGGAAGATGACGGCCGAGTCGCAGCCCGGCATCCACTACGCCATCCCCTTGGTCCAGCAGGTGGACGTGGTCAAGGTGGCCCGGATTCGCAGCATGGAGCTGGGGTTCCGCACCATCGTGGAAGGTCCTCCCGCGCGCATCCGTCCCTTGCTGGTGGAATCGTTGATGATCACCGGCGACGAGAACCTGGTAAACCTGAAAGTCGTCGTGCAGTACCGCATCAGCGACCTGCCGGACTACCTGTTTCGGGTATTCGATCCGCGGGGCAGTCCAGAGTTCACCACCTTGCGGGATGCCGCGGAAACCGCCCTGCGCGGCGTGGTGGGCAGCATGACCATCGACGATATCCTGACCGTCGGGCGTGCCAGGGTGCAGCAGGAAACCAAGGTCCACCTGCAGCAGTTGATGGACAGCTACCAGACCGGTCTGCTGATCACCGAGGTCAAGCTGCAGGCCGTCGAGCCGCCGGAGCCGGTGCAGGCGGCCTTCAAGGACGTGGTCAGTGCCAAGGAGGATCGCGAGCGCATCATCAATGAGGCCCGTGGATACCTGGAGGACATCTTGCCCAAGGCCCGCGGGGAAGCGGAGCAGATGCTGCGCGCCGCGGAGGGCTACGGGGAGCAACGGGTGGCCGAGGCCAAGGGTGAAACCGAACGCTTCCTGGCAATGCTCGTGGAGTACCGCCAGGCCCGCACGGTCACCCGCCGCCGCCTGTATCTGGAGACGATGGGCGAGGTGCTCTCCAAGGTCGATAAGGTTGTGATCTCGGCGCAGGTGGCGGGCAGGATGCTGCCCCTGTTGCCGCTGGCCGATCTGGTTCCCCGCGCCGAGGGACGTGCCCCCAAATCTGGAGAGCCCCAATGAAAATTGCCATCCTCGTCGTACTGGCCGCCGCGTTGCTCGTGGTGTACAGCTCTGTGTTCACGATGGACGAGACCAAACAGGGCATAGTTATCCAGTTCGGGGAATTCGTGCGCACGATTCGCGAGCCGGGCCTGCACTTCAAGCTGCCCTTTATTCAAGATGTAACGCGCTACGAAAAGCGCCTGCTGCGCTATGACGCCGCGCCGGCCGAGTTTCTCACCCGCGATAAGAAAGCGCTGGTGGTGGACATCTACGCCCGCTTCAGCATCGTCGACCCATTGAAGTTTTTCAAGACGCTAAGGAACACCTCGCGAGCCCATGCCCGGCTCGATAACATCATCTCCTCCGTCCTGCGCGAGGCAGTGGCCTCCCATGACCTGTCGGACATCATCACGGAAAAACGCGAGGGCATCATGGAGGAGGTCGCGCAGCAAACGCGCACCAAGACCGAGGAGTTCGGCGTAACCATCCTGGATGTGCGCATCAAACGCACCGACTTTCCCCGTGAAATCGCGGAAAGCATCTACGCCCGCATGCGCGCGGAGCGCACGCGCATCAGCAAGCGCTACCGCTCCGAGGGGGCCGAGGAGCAGATTAAAATTATCGCGCAAACCGACAAGGAACGCACGATCATCATCGCCGAGGCCAAGCGCAAGAGCGAAGCCATCCGCGGGCAGGGGGACGGAGAGGCCATACGCATCTTCGCCGAGGCGCTGAAGCAGGATCCCGAGTTCTACTCCTTCTTGAAAAGCCTGGAAATCTATCGGGATTCCCTGCAAGAGGGCACGCGGTTGGTGCTCTCTTCGGACTCGTCGCTCTTCCAGTACCTGGAAGACCCCAAACGGGGCCAGCCCTGAAAGCGCTGTGATTAATGGCTAGTGTGCCTGTTCCCTTAGCTCAGCAAGCCACCGGTATCGTTCGCGCTTGAATTTGTGTTTTCGCTTGTGAAGCCCCACCCCCCAATCCCCCTCTCCGCATCGTGGAGAGGGGCCGAGGGTGAGGCAAAGATCAATAAAAACAACTCCATGACAACAAGTCATATCGATAGCTCATGCTGACTAACGCGAATAGGCGCCAATCCTTATGACAACACTTGGCGGAAACGACGCGCGACTAGCGAGCACGCCTGCCGCCAGTGCTGGCACGATGCCATGCGAAATCGGCTCCGCCAGGGCACCATCGCCCAGTGCCCGTCGTGTCAAGATTTGTGAGATTGCAGAACCGCGGACTGCTTCACGCGGTGCCGCATATTGCTAAGCAGTTCGGCTGCCGAAGGGAGCTATATTTTCCTGGTATAACAAGCGAAGTTGTGCATATATGCGGAGTACGGCCACAGTCGTCGAGTGCCAGCACATCACGATGGAGCATCTCTTACGCGATTGGTGTGGCTGCGCGGTGATCCGTATGTCCCGGGGAGTGCCATGATTTGTACGCATCGCATTGAAAAAGAGGTGTGTGTGGTGTCAATCGAAGGGAACATCGCACTTGACGGCGTAAATGAGGCAAAGTCCTATCTCAAGCCCCATCTGGATAGCCCTGATGTCAAAGGGCTGGTGATCAACTTTGAAAAGGTCAACTTCATCGATTCGTCCGGAATCGGTCTCATTGTCTCCATCTTCAAGACGATGCAGCAAAAGGAGGGCAAGTTTGCGCTCTCCAATCTCAGCAAGAAAAATGAAGAAATCTTCTCCATTACCCGCCTGAACAGGATCCTCAATATCCACGCCTTGGAGCAGGACGCCATCAAGGCGATGGGCAGTTGATTCGCTTGCCCGCGCGACAGTCATCAACCCAACGCGCATGAGGCAGGCCCCGCCGCCGCAACACAGGTTCGGCGGCCGGCAGCGCCGGCCGGCCGCCATCTCTCCTGGGCCGCATGCCGTTCCCGCTCAGAGGGGCACCTTGGCCGATTGCGCCGATGTGCGGCCGCCGATCCGACAGGTCCAGCCACCATGACAACGCGGCGCCTGCCGGCGAGCACCCGGACTGAAGGCGCAAGCGCTCGCCTATACGTTGCAGCACCAAGAACGACCGCTGGCCATGACCTGGCCGGCGGTACGATCCCGATGCACCGTCCGTCGCGATTAGGGTTGAAAGCGCTTGAAGGAGAGGTGACACTCCCGCCTGTGCCGGGATGCTGGTATTCTTGAACCTGCTAGTGCAGGTGGGGTTCGGTTTGAAGGCGTCAGGCTTCCCATTGATACCACTGGGCCTGCACACGGCCTTCAGGGACTAAGCCCCGATCAAGAAAATAGGCTCAAAGAATTTTCAGCATATCGAACACCGCAGGAGTGCCAAAGCCTGACGCAATCCGGCTAGGAGTTCGTCGCATTCCGATCCAAAACGGATTCCAGCCGGGTCACCAGATGCTCCACCCGCCGGCTCCAGTCTTCCGATTCTCCGCTTTGGTCCGCTTTCCACGTCAACAATTGATCTGCAAGGTTAAGTGCGGTCAACAACGCGATGTTGAGCACGGATTTCCGTTGAACCCGCGCGCTGACCTCCGCGAACGTCTCGTTCAGGAGGCGTTCGATCTCCCTTATGTGGGATTCACTGTGATGGCTGGCGATATTGAATCGCTTTCCCGCGACGGTGATGTCATACCAGGCGGCTTCCTGCTCTGCCAAATATCCTGACACGGTTGTACCTTTTGCAGGGGTTGACGGAATCCGTTCCCTCCGACCTGCGGCGCAAGCTTAGCACTTTGCCCCCGTGAAAAGCAACGGCGCTCCGCACGGGGCAGCGCACGGACTGTGTGGATCGGCGGGGAAAAGCATTGGATACAAAGCCGCATCCTGCTAGCCTGATCGAATAGCTTTCCCGATTTTGCGACCCCGTTCCGGCAGCGCCAGGGCAGTGACCGCAGCCCAGGCGGTAAGGGTTGCGGCGCAGGCCCGGCTGCCGTGACTTTAACCCGGTGGGCGGAATGACCGGCTTGATATATGAGCACAACCTGGATCCCGTGTTGGTGCAGCTGGGTCCGCTGGAGATCCCCTGGTTCGGACCGCTGACGCTGCGGATCGGCTGGTACGGATTGATGTACGCGCTGGCCTTCCTGACCGGCTATTGGTATTGCCTGCGCGTCAGCCGCCAACCGGGATCGCCGGTGTCGAGCGAGCAGATTCCCAATCTGTTCACCTACGTGATTGTGGGCGTGATTGTGGGCGGGCGCCTGGGATGGGTCATCTTCTACGGTGGAATGCCCTACCTGGAGCAGCCCCTGCGCATCCTGGAGACCTGGAAGGGGGGCATGTCGTTCCACGGCGGGTTGCTGGGGGTGACCCTGGCGCTGTGGCTCTACGCGGGCCGGAACCGCATCCCGCTTCTCGCGCTGGCGGACATCGTGGCGTTGTGGGTGCCGGTGGGACTGTTTCTGGGGCGCATCGGCAATTTCATCAACGGCGAGCTGTATGGAATGAAAACCAACGGGAGCTGGGGGGTGATCTTCCCCGGCGATCCACAGCGGCTGCCCCGCCATCCCACCCAGTTATACGAGGCCTTCGGCGAGGGCGTCGTGATATTTGCCGTGCTGTGGCTGTTGCGGGGGCGCGTCCGCCGGGTGGGTCTGCAGCCCGCCGTGTTCCTGCTCCTCTACGGAATTGCGCGCTTGGCGGTCGAGTTCGTGCGGCTCCCCGATGCGGACATCGGCTACCTGTGGCGCTTTGTCACGATGGGCCAGTTGCTCAGCCTGCCGATGCTGCTTGTGGGGTTGGTCTGGACGCTTTTCCTGCTCCTGCGCAAACCCGAAGGCGGAGAGCAGCCTGCCTGAACACGGCCCTCACTGGCTGCCGGCGGACCGTTCAAGCAATTGCAGGGCGCGCGCGATCACGCCTTCGGGCCGCAGATCCACCAGGCAGCGCAGATGGCCGAGGGGGCACACCCGCGCGTAGCAAGGCGAGCAAGGCTCCGCTCGATACAGCAATTCCGCGCGAGGATTGAGCGGCGCCGTCCAGACAGGGTTCGTGGAACCGAACAGGGCCAGTTGTGGCAGGCCGAGCGCCGCGGCCAGGTGCATGGCGCCCGAATCGTTGCTGATCAGCAGCGCCGCGCCGGCCAGCAAGGCCGTCAATGCCTTCAGCCCCGTCTTTCCGCACAGGTTGAGCCCTTCCGGCAGCCCCTGAACGATGTTCTCCGCCAGGGCGCGCTCCTTGGCCAATCCCACCACCACGACCCGCCAGCCTGCCCCGTGCAGAGCCACGGCCGTTTCCCGGTAGTATTCGCCTGGCCATTGCTTGGCGGGGCCGTACTCCGCGCCCGGCGCCAGCACGACAAAAGGCGCTTGCGCCGCCAGTTCGGCCGGACGGTGGGCCTCCGCCCAACCGGGCGGCAATGCGAGGCGGGCGGGAAACTGCGCCGCCGTGGCCTGCATCCAGGGGCGCAGCAGGTCCAGGTACTCTTGGGCCAGATGCACCGAGCGCGGGGGGTGACGGTGGTCATGGGCGGGACGCAGCAGCCACCCGCGCGCCTGCCCCCGGTAGCCGATGCGACGGGGAACGCGGCTGCGGAATGCCATCCAGGCCGCGGAAAAACTGGGCGGCAGGACGAATAGGTGCGAGTAGCCCCGGCCTTTCAGGCGGCTGCCGAAGGCGCCGGCGCTTTCGGCGTGCCGGTCGAAGGTGAGGATCGTACCGCGATGGGGCAGGGGCAGATCCTCCAAGCCCCGGCGCACGACGAGATCGATCCGCGCCGCGGGAAAGCACTGCAGCGCCGCCTGAATGAAGGAGGTGCTGACCAGAAGATCGCCCAGCCAGTTGGGCGTGCGCACGAGCAAGGCGGTGGGCGCTTCCTCCGCTGCCCGCGCCGCTTGCGGGGCATCCTTACCGCTGCTGACCATTGCCAATTGATGTCGGCGCCCTTAACCTGACTTGAACGACGATTGACGTTAGGGTTGGCGCGTCCGTCCGGTGGGCGCGTCTGGCCATCCCCATCGTGAATGCGGCCATGGTGCGAATCGATAAAGTTTATACGCGCAAGGGAGATAGAGGCAATACGTCCCTGGTGGGCGGCCGCAAGGTGCGCAAGGACCATTTGCGCGTGGAAAGCTATGGCACGGTGGACGAGCTGAACTCGCTGCTTGGCATTGTGCGCTGCTACAACTCCGAGAAGCCGGCCAGTCCTCGCAAAGATGGCTTCGACAAGATTCTCCAGGCAATCCAGCAGCGGCTCTTCGACCTCGGCGCCGAACTGGCCACTCACCCAGAAGACCGCTACGAGGGTCAGCTACACGTCTCCGACGAGGATGTGAAGTGGCTGGAAAAGGTGATCGATACCATGAACGCGGAACTGGAGCCCCTGACGAGCTTCATTCTTCCCGGCGGAGGAAACCTCGCGGCATTTCTCCACCAGGCGCGCGCGGTCTGTCGCCGGGCGGAGCGCACGGTGGTGGCCCTGGCGCGGCAGGAGGAGGTGGGCGGCCAGGTGCTGCCCTACCTCAACCGTCTGTCGGATGCGTTGTTCGTCTTCGGCCGCTGGGTGAGTGCGACGATGGGCGAGCCGGAAGTTCTCTGGCAGCCCGCCCTGGCCTATGACGACTCCTGGCACGAGTGGTGAGCCGCCAAAATCGAGCGGGACGATACTCGCCGAAGGCACTTCGCTTCCCAGACCGCAAGGCATGATTCGAGGGGTGCAACGCCCGTAGGCGGTGTGGCGCGAATTTCTGCCGCGATGGGCTACAGCTCTACGTTTTCCCGCTCCTTCCGCGCGCCGGGCTGGCCCGTGGGCGGATGGGCCTGAAGCGGACCGCCCACGCAGGTAGAGCCAGTGTGCAACCGCTTGGGGATGGTATCCGCCTTGAACAGCTCGTAGCGTGAGCCGGCCGGCGTGTCGCAGGGGCCCAGCAACTGTCCCTCCGGACCCACCCGCATCGTCACCACGCTATCGGGTTGCTTGAACGTTTCGATGGGTAGGGAGCCCTCCACTCGGCTCATGAACCCCTTCCAGATCGGTGCAGCGGCCCTGGCGCCCGCTTCGTAGGGACCCAGGGAGATGGTTGGATCGTCGAAGCCCACGTAGACCCCTGCGGCAATCTGCGGAATAAAGCCCAGGTACCAGGCGTCCGTGTAATTCTGAGTGGTGCCGGTCTTGCCCGCGGCGGGCCGGGTGAAGCCTTTCATGGCGCGGTAGCCTGTGCCGAAGGGACTGCGGACCACATCGCGCAATAGGTCGGAAATCACGTATGCGGTGGCCTCGGAGATGACCTGCGAGACGACAGGCTGCTGCTCGACGATTACGTTGCCCTTGGAGTCCTCGATGCGCAGCACGTAGATCGGCTCTGCCAGCTTGCCCGCGTTTGACAATACCGCATAGGCCCGCGTCAGCTCGGACAGCTTCACAGAGTGCGTGCCCAGCGCGATAATGCTCTCCTCCGGAATGGGCGTGGTGATGCCGAATTTGCGTGCGTACTCGATCACTTTGCGCGCGCCCATCTCGTCCACAAGCTGCACGGTGGGCACATTGCGGCTGCGCACCAGCGATTCCCGCAGGGTCAGCCTGCCCAGAAAACCCTGGTCGTAATTTTGCGGCGTGTGTTTTTTGCCGGTGCTCATGGTGAACACGCGGGGGCTGTCGTCCAACACCGAGGCCACGGTGAAGCCTTCCTCGATTGCCGCGGCATAGATGATCGGCTTGAAAGCAGACCCTGGTTGGCGCACAGCCTGGGTGGCGCGGATAAACTCACTGGCACCCTCTCCCCGTCCGAAGCGGATGCCCCCCACCATGGCCAGCACTTCGCCACTGCGGGGATCCATCACGTAAATGGCGCCGTTGGCTTGGGGTTCCTGGTAAAGATCGAGCCGGTAGTGCCCACTGTCCAGATCTTGGCCGATAATTTCCGCCTGAATCAGCTCACCCGGCGCCAGAATGTCGCTGAGCGCGGTAATGGCCAGTGGCTGGGCATCTTCGCGCTCGGGGAGACGCGCCGGCCACTGTTCCTTGAGCTGCTCCCACTCGATGACGCCTTCCTGATAGGGCGCCAGGACGACCCGCGCGGCTTCCTCGCCCACTTCGACGACGACGCCGCGCATGATGTTGCCGATTTCCATCTCACGGCCTGGATTGAGACCCTGCAGCACGATGTCGGGCACTTCGCCCTGCGGGTCCAGTTCGATGCTGTCCTCCGCGCCGCGATAGCCGCGTCGGCGGTCCAGGGCGCGCACACCCGCGACCAACTCCTGGTGCGCCGCTACCTGATAGGCGAAGTCCATGGCCGTATAGACGTGCAGACCCCCCTCGTAAAGCTCACGGCTGCCGAACCGCGCCAACAGCTTCCGCCGCACCAGCTCCACGTAATAGGCTACCGCCTCATTTTTCGGGTTGGCGGATTGCGCCAGCAAAATCCCCTCAGAGGCTGCCGCCATTTGCTCGCTGGGTGTGATGAACCCTTCCGCGGACATGCGTGCCAATACGATGTTGCGCTGTGCCATCGACAATTGCAGGTTGCGCGTCGGCTTATAGCGGTTCGGTGCCGGCAGCAGTCCCACCAGCACGGCGCTTTCCGACAGGCTGAGGTGCTCCACTTTCTTGTCGAAGTAGTACTCCGCGGCCGCGGCAACCCCCCAGGCGTCTCCGAAATTCACCTTGTTCAGGTACAAGGTGATGATCTCTTCTTTGCTGAACTCGCGCTCGATGCGCAGGGCCAGCAGGATTTCCTTCAGCTTGCGAATCCAGGTTCTTTCCAGGGTGAGGAAGAACTGGCGGGCAGTTTGCTGTGTCAGCGTGCTGGCGCCCTGGACGATTTCCATCGCCATCAGGTCCACCCACGCCGCCTTGAGTATCCGCAACGGGTCGATGCCGTGGTGCTCGAAAAAGCGGGAGTCCTCCTTGGCGATCAGTCCGTTGATCAGGTGCGAGGGGAGCTGATCGTAGCCAACCAGCTTGCGGCGCTTGATAAACACCTCGTCCACCTTGCGTCCATGCCGGTCGTAAATAATGGTAGGCAGGCTGTAATCCGGATCCTCCAGTTGCGCCACGGGAGGCAGTTGGGTGCTCAGATAGGCGAGGTAGGCCCCCACTACCACGGTCAGCAATCCCCCCACGGCGAGGGCGAGCCATCCAGTCCGCTTAACGCAACGCCAAATCATGTCGTTTCCGCGGACTCCATATCTGTAGGCGTCAGATTGTCGCTGATGCGAGCCGGCCCCCCTGCACGATTCCGAAGGCGAAGATATGCGTACCGCTCGGAGAGAAACGCCTCCAGCGTGTGCCGATAGGGGTCCGCAAAGGCGCTAGGGCCGATTGCGGCCAGGTACGCCGACTCATCTTCGGGTAGGGGATGGGCTTCCACCGCTTTCAATCTGTCGATGAGCATGGCTGCGGCGGCACCGGGAAAATCCGGAATCGTGCTCTGGATATTGCCCACATTGCGCAAGGCGCCATTGAACACTTCGGTCGAGGTAAAGGAAAAGGGCACTGCCTGGCACCGGCACTCCGCATCGTGCGGCAATACCGGTCCTTCCTTGCGGCGAAAGCCTTTGCCGTACTGTACGCCGTTATCATACAGGCAACCATCACCCATGCGCGGCAGCACGAACGCATTCACCTGAATTCCGTGGATTCTTGGCCCTGTAGCCGGTGGGCGACGCGGCTTCGATTTGCGTCGGCTCCTGATGCGCATGATTATCAGCAGCGCCACCAACACGGCGATGACGATCCAAATCTGGTTCATGGTACGTTGGCATTGCGTCCGGTTGCGAAGCCCCACGGCGGAGCGGTACGAACGCCGGAGACAAGCAAGCCATCAATTGGCCGCGATACGTTAACCGTATGGCAGGTTTGCCCGCATGCTACCGTTTCGCTTCACGATAAGCGAGATCGCGTTACGCTTTCAACGGCGAATGTTCAACGCCGCACATTCAGCGGCCCATTTACGACGCCTTCCCGCCATCGAGGGCACCGGCCCAGCAAAAATTCACCACGCACGGTGCACATACGGCTCACATGCGGGTTCTGGCGGCGCCCGCGCGTCCATCCATTGCGCCAGCACCTTCCCTATCTCCTCAGTATCGTCGCTACGTTCGTTGACAGCAAATAAAAAATGTGTGTCAATTTCATGTTGGGTTCCCGGTGCAGTGACCCAAGGCCATCGAGGCGAAAGGGCCCCGCATGAAAAGAACGTTTCAGCCTAACAACCGAAAGCGCAAGAAGACCCACGGATTCCGCGCCCGCATGAAAACCAAGGCCGGGCGCCGGATATTGAAGCGTCGGCGGAGGAAAGGCCGGGTACGCCTTGCGGTTTAAGGATCGATCCCGCGGGAAATGTCCAGACCTGGCGGCCTCCCGAAATCTTCACGTCTGCGGTTAAAAAAGGACATTGGCGAAGTTTTCCGGCAAGGACGTTATCATAGGCTCGGAATACTTCAGGCAAAGTCCTTGCCCACCGGACGGGCCGAATCCCGCTTCATGATTTCCGTGAGGAAGTCGGTGGGAGCGGCACCGGAGCGCAACCGTATCAAGAGGGTACTGCGCGAGGCAGTGCGGCTCAACCGCTGGCGGCTGCGAACGCCACACGACGTGTGCCTGTTCGTCACTGCCCGTCCGCATCAGCGTGTTCGGCTCTCCGTTGTTGAACGCGACCTTCAGAATTTGTTCGACCGCCTTTCCGGCAGCGGCCATGTGCTCCTCTCCGATGGTTAGTGTGCTCACCTTGTTGGTGCGGGCCTATCAGTTGGTGATTTCGCCGCTGCTGCCGCCGTCCTGCCGCTTTCATCCGTCCTGTTCCCAGTATGCCGCGAGCGCGCTTAGCCGATTCGGCGCCGTGCGGGGGTTGTGGCTGGCTGGCTGCCGGCTGTTGAAATGCCACCCGTTTCATCCGGGGGGCTACGACCCCGTACCGAATCGTTGGCGCAACCTTTTGCCTTGGTCCCGTTAGCGGGAGCGCAAAGGAACCACCCATGGACCAACGCCTGTTTCTGGCCATCGCCTTATCCATGCTGGTGTTGATCGGCTATTACCTGATATTTCCGCCGCCGACGCCAAAGAATACAAGCCAGGAACCTCCCCAGGCCGGCAGCGAGACCTCTCGAGGCGATTTCCAACCGGCACAATCGGAAAGCGTGGCCTCCCTGGGAACCGCGGCGCAGCGCGAAGCCCCGGCCTCTGTGACGGATGCCGCGATAAAGGGGCGACTGATCGAAATCCAGACACCCCTTTATTCAGCGACGATCAATACCCGTGGCGGTAATCTGACCCGCTTCGAGCTGACCAATTACCGCGTCGCCAAGGAAAGTATCGATTGGGGAGACCTTATCTCCCCCCTGCGACAGTTTATCGACAAGGCCGAGATCGATCCTTACGCGCAGGTAGACATGGCGACCACCCAGATCGCTGGCAAGGAGATGTTCGCCCTACGCTTCATCGGGGAAGACAGTCTGTCGCGACAATACCAGCAGAAGATTTTTACCGCGGATCGCAAGGCGATTCGCCTGTATGGTGGGGACGGCCAATCCAAGCGGCTGGTGCTGACCGCGAGCGGTCCGGACGGGCTGACCGTGGAAAAGACCTTCACCTTCCATCCGGACTCGTACGTGGTGGATTATCAGTTGGCGGTGATCAACTACGGAAAGGAGGTGCGTCAGCTAAGAATGGCCAGCCTCTTCGGCGAGGGGCCGCCTGGGGCCAAGGTCGCGCAACGCTTCGGCGGGCACCAGGGTCCGATGTGGCGCGAGGACGGCGACGTGGACACCGAAGATGCGGACGACATATCCGGCAGTTTAATTGTACGCGAACCGGATTGGCTCGGGATCACCGATACCTATTTCCTCACTGTCGCTCAGGCGAACTCTCAAATCAGCCACGCCTTCTACGAAGCGGAAGAGGTGCTGACGGACGAGGATTCCGTCTGGATCGCATCCTATGGGATAGAACTGCCCCAGGTGGAACTACAGCCCAACAAGATGGTCACCAGCGACATGAAGGTGTATCTGGGCCCCAAGAAAGTCACCGAAATGCAAAAGTTCGGCGCCAAACTGGAGGATTCCCTGGACCTGACGCTGGAAGTGCTGGCCCGCCCGATGCTGGCGCTCATGCGCTGGTTTTACGGCTTCACGGGCAATTACGGCGTGGCGATCATCCTGCTCACCGTCGTCGTGCGCGTGCTGCTGTTTCCGTTGACCTACAAGGGCATGACCAACATCAAGCGCATGCAAAAGTTGCAACCGCGCATCGTCACGCTGCGGGAGAAATTCAAGAAAGACAAAGAGCGGCTGAACAAGGAAATGATGGCCCTCTATAAGAAGCACAAAATGAATCCGCTCGGAGGTTGCCTGCCCATCGCACTGCAGATGCCGATCTTCTTCGCTCTCTATTGGGCGTTGCTGAGTGCCATCGAGTTGCGGCACGAGCCGTTCATATTTTGGATTGCCGATTTGTCCTCCAAGGACGGGCTCTATATCACGCCGCTGCTGATGGGGGGATCCATGTTCGTGCAGCAACGGCTGACCCCGGCCTCCATGGACCCGACACAGGCCAAGATCATGATGTGGATGCCGGTGATCTTCATGTTCTTCATGATGGGATTTCCCTCCGGCCTGGTGCTCTATTGGTTGACCAGCAACCTCCTCTCCATCGCCCAGCAGCTCCTCATCAACCGCATCAAGGTGCCGGAACCCGTGGATTAGGCACGTGCGCGATCCGCTTCCCCCGTGGGCCAGTGCCTGGCGCTCGCGCCCGCCGGGCAACGGCGCGTCCCTCCTACGGCTCTGCTCCCTCACTGCCCAGCCCGATATAGAGCTTATAGCCGTCCTCCAACAGGCCGCGCTTGTGAGGATTATTCGCACGCTTCGCCTCGAGGCACTGGGCACAGGTGCAGCTGGTGTAATGGGTCTTCTGGTATTTCTTGATTTTGAGGGTGGAGAGGTCCATACCTTCGCGCTGCATTTCCTTCAGCACCCGCTCAACCTGGGTCAATGCCAGCTCCAGCATGGCTCGTCGGCGGGGGTCTCTAAACAGCATCATGGCTCTCGACTGAGATAATGGCCGATTCGGGGCGCCCTGGAGCATAGGGGCCGCCTCGCCGCACGGCCCGGTGTGCATCAGGCCCGGGCGTCACGCGGGCTCGGCGCCGGGCCACCCGTACGGCCCTTCAATATAGCCGGAACGGGAAGCGTTTCCCACCCTCGCCGCGGGCATCGTGCCGCCGCCAGCGGGGTTGCGCCCCACCTCCCGCCTCACGGGCGCACCGGCATTGCAGCCGCAGGCAACGCGGTATGCGCTCCAATACGCTTTGGTAAGATCTATCCGCCGATGGACGCAGAGATGAGACTTTCCCTAACTATTGATCTCGCCAGACGCATCTGTATCATCGAGCAAGCCTGAAATTGTGCACCGGGGAGCGGCGATCCGCGGATGAGCGCAGCCGGGGCTCTGCGATCCCTATCTCGGCACCAATCTCAACGTGGGGTGAGGGTGAAAAGCGAAGCAGCCATCGATGAGAAGAACTGGGTCGCCGATCCGGGCCGCGTCGCCGCCCTGACCGGGCAGATCCGCTCCGGCGAACTGACGCCCACCGAGCTGGTCGACCGATGTCTCCAGCGGATACGCGAGGCGGAGCCGGCCGTCCAGGCCTGGCGGGAGGTCGATGCGGAGCGGGCGCTGGCACAGGCCCAGCGGCTGACCGAAGAGGCGTCCCAGGGCCGTTTCCGCGGCCCCCTGCACGGCATTCCCGTAGGCGTCAAGGACATCATCGATGTGGCCGGGCTGCCCACCCGCGCCAACAGCAAGACCCGGGAGGAGATTCTCCCCGCACCGGCCGACGCGGAGGTGGTGGCGGCTCTGCGCGCCGCCGGCGCCATCGTGCTGGGCAAGACCCACAGCACCGAGTTCGCCTTCTTCGACCCGTCCCCCGCCCGCAATCCCCACCACACCGACCACACGCCGGGGGGATCGAGCAGCGGTTCGGCGGCCGCGGTCGCCGCGGGCACGGTGCCGCTCAGCCTCGGCACGCAGACGGCCGGCTCGGTCAACCGGCCCGCGATGTACTGCGGCGTGGCGGCCTTCAAGCCCAGCACGCAGCTTCTGTCCATCTTCGGCATCCTGCCGCTGGCGCCCACCTTCGATACCGTCGGATGCTTCGGCTACACGGTGGCGGACGCGGTGGCCTGCTTCGAGGCGCTATGCCCGGGCTTCCTGCGTCACGACGGGGAGGGCGCCGCCCCGCGCCAGGGCGCCGACCGCATCGTCGTGCTGGACGACCCGATCGTTGCGGATGGGAGCGAGGAGGTACGGGCCGCTGTCGAGCGCGTGGCGGAGCGCTTGGGCTATCGTTTCATCGATACTGGCATGATGTATCGGGCGATCACCTGGCTGGCGCACGAACGGCAGGTCGACCTCGAGGACGACGCCGCGCTGACGCGGCTGGCGGAGGGCGTCGAACTGACGCTGGAAGACGATCGGGTGCGAATGGACGGCGTCGACGTGACGGATCGGCTCCGCTCGACCGAGGTCGGCAAGGCGGTGTCGCTCGTGTCGCGCGTTGCAGGCGTGCGCGAGGCGATGGTGCGGGGCCAGCGCGCGATGGCCGGCCAAGGCCGCGTGGTGATGGCCGGCCGCGATATCGGCACGGTGGTCCTGCCGGACGCCTCGCTGAAGGTCTACCTTGAGGCTTCCGCCGCGGAACGCGACCGTCGCCGGCACGAGGAGCTGCGCGCGATGGGCCGGAGCGTGACGCTGCAGCAGGTGCGGGACGAGCTGGCCAACCGCGACGCTATCGACAGCGAACGGGCCGTCTCCCCGCTGCGCCCGGCCGACGATGCCGTCGTTATCGATACCGATGCGCTCTCGTTGGAACAGGTGGTGGAGCGTATCCTGGAGCTAGCGCCATGTCAGTCTTAAGCGCCTACCGCCGCGCCATCATCCTGCTGGACAAGGCCGGCTTCTTCGTCTACGTTCGCAGGTTCGAGGTGGTCGGTCGCGAGCATGTGCCCCCAGAGGGGCCGCTGATCCTGGTCAGCAACCATCTGAACAACGCCGATCCTCCCGCGGTCGCCCTCGCTCTGCCGCGCCACCCGACCTACATGGCGAAGCGCGAGATGATCGGCTGGCCGATCATCGGCCCGGCCTTCCGCATCTTCGGCGCCTTCCCGGTGCGGCGAGGCGTACCCGATCGCTCGGCCCTGCGCGTCGCCGGCGAGCTGGTGCGTCGGGGCGAGATGCTGGTGATGTTCCCGGAAGGCAGCCGCAGCCGCACCGGCGGCCTGGGGCGTGGCTACCCGGGCACCGCCCTCGTCGCGCTGCGGACGGGAGCGCCACTCCTCCCCGTCGCCGTCACCGGGACCGAACACATCACCTGGCCCTGGATCTTCGTCAAGCCCCGCTCCGTCCCGCACGTGAAGGTGACCATCGGCAAGCCGTTCCATCTGCCGCCTGTGGAGCACATCAACAACGAAACCACTGCCCAGGCCACCGACATCATCATGCGCCACATCGCCGCCTTGCTGCCGCCCCAGTATCGCGGCGTCTACGCCGACGCCGAAGGCGAGACGACGCGGGATGCGCCGGCGGAGTCCTAAGGGGTATACTAGAGCTACCATGGAGATACTCCTCGCGCGGGACCTCGGCTTCTGCTTCGGCGTGCGACGCGCCGTGGAGATGATGGAAGAGGCGAGCGAACGGCTGGGGGGCATGACCAGCCTGGGCTCCACCGTCCACAACCGCCAGGTCGTAGAGCGGCTGAAGGAGCAGCGGATCGACGTCATCGCCTCGCTGGAGGAGGTGGACGAGCGGCCGGTCGCGATCACCGCCCACGGCGTGAGCGAAGCCGTGATGCTGGAGCTGGAGCAGCGGGACATCCCCGTCGTCGACACCACCTGCCCCATCGTCACCCGTTCCCAGCAGTGGGCGAAGCGGCTGGTGGAGGATGGCTTCGCCGTCATCGTCTTCGGCGACCCGAACCACAAGGAGGTGCGCGGCGTGCT
>JACZVE010000010.1 GCA_022572825.1 SAR324 cluster bacterium | reverse complement strand
TTCGGGTCCTTCGATATTACCCGCGTGCCGGATGACAGCATTAATTAGGGGCGGATTTATCAATCCCCGCCGCCAGTCGTTTGACCCTTCCCCGCCCCGGCTGATATTCTTGCGTTCATGCCCTTCGGAATCCCCGCACACTACAGACCCCGCCGAACCGGCAACGGACTCCCCCTGGCCGACTGGATAGCTTGGAGCGAGGTGCGCGACGCCCGCCTATCCCGCGCCGGCCTGGATGCCATCCTGTCCCTGCTGGCCGAGAAGGAATCCCGCCTGTGTGATCCCCCGCCCGACACTCCCCTGATGCCCCTGGACGCCGGCCCCGGCGATGTGCGGGGCGAGGTGGCCGAATAGCCGCTCGTGCGGGCCGCCAAAAGGTAAGGACCCCGATCCTTGCAAAGGGGGGACATGTGGGGGCGGAGTCTCTCGAGCCACCCCCACCCAAGGGTCGAGGTCCCGAAGCGACACTATCAGGCAATCTCCCGAACGGGAACCCTCATTGCCGCTCGTGCGGGCCGCCAGAAACCAATCTGAGGGACTTCCGGGGGTGGGGATGGTGTGGGGCAGGCCGGGAATCTTGCGCCAGTTTTGCGCCAAATGAGGCCCCGAAAACAGGGGTTGCGCCACTTT
Organism: SAR324 cluster bacterium; assembly: GCA_022572825.1. Taxonomy (GTDB): domain Bacteria; phylum SAR324; class SAR324; order SAR324; family JACQKK01; genus JACZVE01. Next base: position 17,654 of record JACZVE010000010.1, on the reverse strand, counting down.
GCCCCAAAAAAATAGGGACTCGCGAAAAGGCTAAGTCCCTGTTATCAAAGGGCGAACGATGGGGATTGAACCCACGACCCCCGGATCCACAATCCGCGTGATGTATACAAAATCAACTTACAATAACAGTGTGTTACTGAAATGGGTTCCTCGCTTAGTCAATTCGTTGCCAATAGGCCGGGCGGATGCCGGTTTACGTCCTCTAAGCTGGCCTGTTTCCGTGGATCGGGATCAGGAATATACCGAAGCGTCATGTCAACGGTAGAGTGTCCCAGCCACAAGGCAATCAGACTCGGATCCCATCCGAGCTGATTATGCGCATAGAATGCGAAGGTCGCACGGAATCCGTGTAATCCCTTCGGTCGCTGGCTATCGGGGACCCCCAACTCATCATAGTGTCGGTTGAAAGCCGTCCACAGTGCGTGCACGTCATCGTAAGCTGGGTTCTTGCGGCCATCGTCCAGATACCAGTGCAACCCCGGAAACATCGCAAGCTGCCCTTCCAAGTAACAGGCGAGATAGTCATTGATGGGCACGATCTTGTCGCGGCGCTCCTTCACATTAAAGCGAGCATGCTTGGCCACCTTGATCTGCAGGCGATCCAGGTCGATCGCGGAGAGCGGTAGGAACACGATTTCGCCGGCGCGCATGCCTGTGTTGATTGCCATCCAGAAGAAGCGTTTGTGTAGCACGTAATACCAGCGCTGACGGCGATTTTTGGTAGCGCAGATCAATCCATCAAGCCGATCCTTGAGGGCAACCAGCATGTTCGCGTCCCAAACATCCGGATAAGTCCTGGGCACCCGGACCATCTCCATTTTCGGGATGGTTTCCAGTTCATGTGCCTCGTGCGCCCAACGCAGGAAGATCTTAAAGGTACGCTGATGCTTGGCAATGGTTGCAAGACTATGCCGCTGTTCTTTCAGCGCCATAATGAAACGCTGGAGATGGCGCGTCGTGAGGCTACGGATGGGGTGGTCTGCGACTGCCGCTATGTACTTGTTGGCGGTGGTTGTATACTCAAGGTGCGTGTTGGTGTGGCGCGTAGCTTGGATGTAATTCAGCCATTCTCGCAATAACTTCTGGATACGCGGCCCGGCCGCGCTCTGGGCACTTGCCTGTGTTGCTAGCCGGAGAAGTTCCTGTTGTTTTTCTTCCCACTTGCGCGGCAGGAACCGCTCGGTTCTGTTCCTTTCCTCTCATGGTTGGTCGCTGGCGGTGAACGACCAGTCCATAGAGGGGTGTGGACAAGCTATGGACTCGCCTGTTTCTGTGGAATCTCAGCGATGCTCGGCAACCTCCAGCTCGCCGACGGCGAGGGCATTCCCATCGAGCAGCGCGATGCCGCCGAGGTGCTCGAGCCGGACGGCCATCCCATCGCAGCGGCCGGCGCCACGGCCTGGAACCCCGCTTTCGACGTCACGCCTGCCTCCCTGATCAGCGCGATCGTAACCGAGCGAGGCATATTCCGCGGGCCCGGCTTCGACCTGCGCGGGGCGCTGGGCTGACCCCCGCGCCGCAGCAGGGCACTGGCTTCCCCTTCCCGTCAGCGCACGGCGCGCCTTGCCTATCGACGGCAAGCCCGTCCGATTACGTGCCGTGGCCGAAGGTCGTCGCAGTTTCCCTTCCGGCAAGGGAGATGAAAGGGGGGTTCAATATCGAAATGATCGCCGACGTGGGACACGAGAACGGGCTGTACGAGGCCAGGGTGATGAACAAGCTGCTGGCCTTGGGACGCTACGCGGAGCAGTACCGAAACGAAAACGGCGTCAAACTGGTTGGGAAAAACACCTCCATCGTGGACGTGGTGCGGGAAACCTACAAGGCGCTCAACGGGAACAATCCGGATTTCTACCGTATTCCCCAGGATCGGCAACTGATCGCCCAGGAGCTTTTGCTGTTCGAGAACAGCGGGAGCGATGATCTGGAAAAGCTGGTGGACAACAACTTTAGCAAGGCTCGTATTTCCGCGAGTGCCACACGGGCAGGGCCGACCTTCACTGACCGGGGTTTCGGCCGCCCCATATCCGACCATTCCCACTACCGATAGCGCTCCTCCTCCCAGGGGTCGCCCACGTCGTGATAACCGCGCACTTCCCAAAAGCCGGGGGTGTCGTGATCCTGGAAGCGCAGCCTGGCCAGAAACTTGGCCGATTTCCAGCCGTAGAGGTGGGGCACGATCAGCCGCAGCGGTCCGCCGTGTTCGATGGGCAGGGGCGCACCCTCCAACTCGTAGGCCAGCAGCACGTCCGCCCCCATCAACTCGGCCAGCGGCAGGTTGGTGGTATAACCATCGTTGCACTCCTGAATCACGTGGGTCGCGCTGGGAGCCGGGCGCACCCTGTCGAGGATCGTCGCGAACGCGACGCCTCCCCAGCGCACGTCGTATTGGGACCACGCGGTGACGCAGTGAAAGTCCGAAACCTGCTCGACCTTGGGCAGCGCCGTGAACTGCCGCCAGGTGAGGTCGATGGGATTTTCGACCGATCCGGCCACGGAGAATCGCCAGCGGTCCCGGTCGAACTCCGGGTGAATGCCCAGATCCAGCACGGGAAAGCGTGTGACCACGTGCTGGCCGGGCGGCAGCCGATCCTTGCCGATCCGCTCGCTTTCGCCTCTGCTCTTGAACTTCTCCAGCAGCATGGCCTTATTGCGCAGGACATTTTCCAGTTTGCTCATGTCGTGAAATCCGATCCGCGCTGGGTGGTCAGGAGTGTCTTAGCGTGTCATCGGCTGCCTGCTCAGCGCCGCGCCCCGTCGGTCAGGCGCAGCGTCTCCGCGATTCGCTGGAGCGCGTCCATTCGTCCCGCGTCGCGGCCGAGAATGAAGACGTGCAGCGTGTATTGCGACCCCGTGGGCAGATAGGCTTCCCGCACGAACATTCCTTGTGCCGATGATTCGCAGCGTCGCCAGGTGGCTCTGCGGCGGCCGAAGCGGCCGGGCACTTCCTGGGTGGGAGTCCGGCAGTAGGCCAGCTTTACAACGCCCACGTAGATGCCCAGGTTCGCGTCCTTGGCTGCATCGAAGGCGCCCCTGCGCCAGACGTGGTGCACCTCGAAGTCCGCGCCGTGCTCCGATGCCAGCGCATAGCCCGGGGGCAGGGTGATCGTCAGGTTCACCCGGCCGGTCAGCGCGACCAGGCGCTCCGTTGGCTTTGCCGGGGCGGCCTCTTTGCCCTGGGAGCAGGCGGATAAGAAGATGATGGCCCCTGCGCAGGCCAGATACCACAGGCCGCCCCAGCGGGGAGATCCCGCGCCACCCCGCCCGCCGCCAGGTGTGCGCACCGCCTGATGCGACATTGCTGCCCTTGCCATCGAGAACCCTATTCCAGCAGTACCGTCCTGTGCGCATTGAGGATTGCTTCGCCCATCAGACGAGGCGCGCGGGCGTCGCCCACTGTCAGCACGCGCGGGTGCGCTTCCCGCAGTGTCTCCAATAACGCGGGCAGCGGGCGCTCAGGCTGTGCCACCACCAGCAGCGACGCCGGCCCGAAGACCCGCTCGCGGCCCGAGAAACGATCCCGGCAAATCAAGGCGCCGTCCCGGAACGCGCTCGCCTGCAGGCGGGGATGGAACCTCGCGCCCCGTCGGTTGACGCGCTCGAACCAGAGGAATTCGGCCGACTCGACCAGCTCGCGGCCCACGAAGAAGTCCTCCGTGATCACGTCGACCTCGAAGTCGCGCTCCAGCAACCATTCCACCGCGCTGGCCATCCGGAACCCGTACTCGTAATCGGCGACCACCGCCCGCCGGTGGCGCGGGCCTGGAAGGGGCGGCGCTCCCGTCAGCAGTTCCCGCGGCGTGGTGATCGTGCCCGCCGCCACGGGAAAAGGCGGTGGAGGCGGCTGGGCTCCGGTGGCCAGATAAATGGCCTCGAACTCGGCAAAGTCCGGCTCGAATCCCACCACGGGGCTGTTCAACTCGACCTGGACGCCGAGCCGCTCGAGCATGGCCATGTAGTAGTCCACCAGATTGGCGAACTCCCCCCGCGCGGGCACTTCCCGGGCCAGCGCGGCCGCCATGCCCCCCAATTGGTTGCCGGCCTCCCTGAGTACCACCGTGCGCGCCTGGCGCGCCAGCGTCAATGCGGCTTCCATGCCGGCCGGCCCGCCACCGATGACCAGCGCCGGGCGCTCCACATCCGTGGGGGCGGGGACCGGCAGAATGGACTCGCGGCCGGCGCGGGGATTGATGAGGTCCCCCAGTGGCCGGTTCCAATCGCCGAGCACGGAAAAATAACGCGTCATGCCAATGTGCGGTCGCAGCGGCTCGCAAATGTCGCGGGCCACCTTGCGGGGCAAATCCGGATCGGAGACCAGGGCGCGGGTCATGACAACGGCTTCCGCCTTGCCGGCCGCCAGGATTGCCTGCGCCGTGTGCGGCGATTCGATGCGCCCTTCCGCGAAGACGGGTATGGCCGCGGCGATACCCTTGCGTACCGCCTCAGCGAGGTGTGCGGCGTGCCCTTGAGGGACGGGCATGGCGGCCTCTGTCATATGCACCGAGTAGGGCCCACCGATCGTAATGGAAAGGTAGTCGAGGCCCCCCGCCGCCATCATCGCCCGGGCAACCGCGACGGCGTCGTCGCAGGTCAGGCCACCCCACGGCGCCAACTCGTCACCGGATAGCTTGATCCCCAGGATGCGCTCCGCCCCCAATGCGTCGCGCACGGCGCGGATCACCCGCAGGGGAAAACGCAGCCGGTTTTCCAGCGCCCCGCCGTAGTCATCGCCGCGAAAGTTGGTCAGCGGCGAGAGAAACTGGCGAAGCAGCGCGTACTGACCCGCGTTGAGCTCCACGCCGTCCAGGCCGCATTGAGCGACGCGTCCCGCGGCCGCGGCGAATCCCGCAACGACCTCCTCGATGTGCGCGGGCTCCATTTCCCGCGCCATGCGCTTGCTGGCCACCTCCACCACGGCCGAGGGCGCCCAGGGAGATTGGCGCAGCAGCTTGCCATTGCTCTGGCCGCCGGTATGGTTGAGTTGTGCCAGGAGCAGGGAGCCGGTGCCGCCTCCACGAACCGCCTCTCTCAGTTCGATCAACGATGGCATGATCGCATCGGTATGGCCGAAGGGGACGTGCTCGTACGGCCAGTCCAGGGGATGCACGGTCAGCGCCTCGGTGACGATCATCCCCGCACCGCCCTCCGCGCGCGCGCGATAATAGGCGCGGTGGCGCCCGCTGAACACGTTGCCCTGGCCAAAGTTGGTCAGGTGCGCGCCGAACACGATGCGGTTGGGCAATGTCAGCGCGCCCACTTGGAGCGGGGACAATAATTGGGGGGACGATGGCGAGTTCAGCGCGTTGTGGGCCTGTCTGGGATCGCTTCAGGCGCTGGGGTGCATTACGTTCCGGCCCGTCGGTGTGGAGGGCGCGCGCCATTCGCGCGTTGGGGTCAAATCCAGGGTGCCCCGGAGCGAATGAACAGGGATTTACCGATGGCAGCGGGGGGGTGCGGAGCTACCAGTAGACCGAGGTGGTGCCTGGCGCGGCGGCCAACCCCCGCGGGAACCCTCCCGTGACGATTTTCGCCAGCAACAGGCGGCCTTCCCCTCTCCTGCGAGCGGCACCGGGGAGGGAACCCCCGGCAGGAAGCCGGCTTGCAGCGCGCGAATGCCTTGGGGTTACAGTTCCTCGAGCCCGTCCGTGGCGACGGTTACGGGTTCCTTTTTCTCCTCTTCCTTCGGGGCCTCCCGCTGTTGCGCCGGAGCGCCACGGGTCGGCTGGACGGTCACCGGCTCGGCGCCGACAGCCGTCGGCCGGTCGATGTAGACCCGTTCCTCCATCTGCAATTTTTCCACCGAGGTCACGGCATTGGCCATCTCGGCCGAGCGGATCAGATTGGCGTTGAACATGTCTCGCGAGCGGGCGCTGGCCTCGTCCAGGAGGTCGATGCGGTTGAGCTTGTCGTAGTACAGATCGGCCAAGCTGATGTGGTGGATCATGGTCGGGTCCTCCATCAGCACGGTGTTTATGGTGAGGCCGTTGATGATCTTCTTGCGCGTGTTGCCCTTGTGCCGCGCACGCACCAGCACGCCTTCCAGCTCCCGGCAGATCAGCTCTTCCGAAACAGGCAGATAGTGATCGTGGGTCTCGTCGTAGGCCACCAGATTCTGATGGATGATGTGCTCGATGTTGTAGTATATGCGGTCGATGGCCTCGTTGGCTCCGCTGATGGGCAGGAACATGGTGATCGGGTTGACGCCCTCGCCGAATGTGTACATGCGGACGCCGAGATGGATGTCCAGGAACCTCTCGGTTGCCGACCTCATGTAAACGTCGCGTTCGAAGGGCGGCATGTCGCAGGCCATATGGTACCCGTTCATGACGCGATAGGCGAGGTCGGTGCGGGTGTGCAGCACGCGAAGAAATTTCTCCGTCTCGCGGTGTACCAGGCTGGTCTCGTTGCCGTCAAAGACCAGGTTGGTCAGGCCGTGATGGGTGCCCTTGGGATCCGCGGCGAGATAGTAGCCCCACAGCTGCTGAAAGATGATCAGCCCCAGGTTCTCGTAAATCTTGTCCTGGTCTCCTTCGAAGGGAACGGAAATGACGGAAGTGGTGGGGTTGACGTGGTCGCCGTCCACCAACAGCCGCACCGCAGTTTCCAGGTGCAGGAAGTTCTTCAGGTTCCCGCGGATGCGGTCTACGATGTGCTGGACTTCCTCGTAACGCGGTATGAGGTCGTCCGGGCATTGATACAACCGACCGGGACTACTTTCGCTGACATGCCATTGCGTCGATTCCGCCATTGCCGCGTGCTCCTGATATCTCGTGAATTGTGATTGCTGTTGCGCCGGGTTCGCCGCGAGTTTACTGCTTGTATACTGCCTGTTTGCTGAACGATGACCCGCCGGTCTCGTGATCCGCATGCCGACGGATTTTAACCCGGCAGGCGCTGGGGTATGCTGAAGCCATCCGCTGTCAGATTCAGCGCGGAAATCTGCTAACTTCTAGTTGGAAGCCGTGGAGAAGTCAACCGCAATTTCCGCCGGGGGTTGCCTGCTTCCCGGCCGGGCCCGACGCCATGAACGGATTGGATGAAGATAAGCTGGAACTGCTGCGCTTCCTGCACGAGGTGCAAGCGTTCCAGTTCGGTGAGTTCACCCTGAAGAGCGGACGGGTTTCGCCCTACTTCTTCAATTCCGCCTGCTTCGACACGGGATCCACGCTGCGGCGCCTTGCCGGATATTACGCAGCCGCCATTGCCAGGCACGCGCCCGATGCGGACATCGTATTCGGGCCGGCCTACAAGGGCATCCCCTTGTGTGTCTCCGTCGCCATCGCGCTGAGCCGGCAATCGGGGCGCGATGTCGGCTATCTGTTCAATCGGAAGGAGGAAAAAGGCCACGGCGACCGCGGCCTGCTCGTTGGCCGGGAGCCCCTGGCCGGCCAGCGGCTCGTGCTGGTGGACGACGTGATCACGGACGGCGGCACCAAGCTGGAAGCGGTGGCCATGCTCCGCAAGGCCCACGACGCCGCCATCGACGCCCTCGTGATCGCCTTCAATCGCATGGAGACGGATGCCGGTGGCGAGGACGCCGTCGTGCGCTTCGAATCGGCTACCGGCATCCCCGTGGTATCCTTGCTCACCGTGGCCGACCTGGAAACGGCTCTCGCCTCAGGTCATTGCTGGCACGGCCCAGCCGGAGAAGCGCTCCCCGCGGTGCTGGATCGCATCCGGGCCTACCGCCGCCGCTACGGGGTGCCCAGCACCTGATGCGCAAGCGATCCCCCGCGAGGCGATATCGGCGCGGCGGCGCAGCCATGCAGCCCATGCGACGGGCAACGCGACGGCGCAAGCCCGGTTCCGGCGGCGGCGGATTGATGGCCGCACCGATCCTACGAGAAGCGGCAAGAGGCGCCAGTCACGAAAATCAAGCAGGAAAGGCCCCGCGCGCCAATGACGCGAACCGCTAGGTTATCGCAGGCGACGATGGAGAATGCGGATCAGAACCCTTCACCCGAGACGGTGCGGCGCGCCCGTGCGTTCTGGGAGCAGAGCCGGCAGGACCTCAAGGAGGCAAGGCGCAAACTGAATTCCAAATCCTACCTGGATAGCAGCTATCTCAGCCTTCAGGCGGCCATCAATTCCATGATGAGCGTGTGTTATCTTAACGGGGAGTTCCGGGTGCCGAACTTCAGCACGATTCAGTTGGCAGGCCGGCTGGAAGGGTTCGACGCGCGCTTCCGTGCCATAGCTCCGCACTGCCGGGCGCTGGAGGAGGTGCAGGGCAGAAGCCCCTACGATCCCGCCCGCGATGAGGCCGATGAGCGCAGTCAGTCGCGCTTGAATTATGCCCACGGCGACGCCATACTGAAAGCGGTGCGCGGTTACTTGAAAGAAAACCGCAAACGATTTTTCTCCCCTTGAACACAGGAACGGCCGGTCATTGCAGTGCGGCGTCATCGCGGTGCGGGGCCATGGCGGAAATACCGGCGGAACCCATCACGCCGGCCGCGGGCCGAGCCGGTGCTCCGTTCTCAGGAGGTGTGTGGCCATGTGTGCATTCGACGGCAAAGCCGCTGTCAGCGGGCTGAAAAGCCGGCTCGAGGAGCGGCTTCAGGTGCTGGAGGCCTATACCATCGAAGACGAGCTGGACGAGCAGGGCGACCTGGCCACCTTGCTCAAGATCGCCCTCAAGAACGAGGCAGAGGCCAGCGAGATCGCGGCTTACTGGATGCCCACCACCCCCGAGATCGCGATCAAGCTCGGATTCGCCCGTCAGGTGGGGGATGAGGCCAGGCACTACCGTCTGATCGCCGACTATCTCGAATCCCAAGGGGCATCCCTCGACGGATTCGATCCCCTCGCCGGCGGCTACTCGCCCCTGTTTCAGGCGCTGCAGAAGCTGGAGACCACCGTGGAGCGCCTCAGCGCCGGGCAGTTCACGCGGGAGGCGATCGCCGTGCGCCGCAATGACCTGTTCATCGGCTATCTGGAGCGTCACGGCCACGACGAGGTGGCGGCCATTTATCGGGAGCACATCCAGCCGGACGAGAGCCATCACCAGCGACTGGGCGTATCCGGCCTCGAGCAGCTGCTCTCCAGCGAGGTGGAGCTGGCGCGGGCGCGCGAGGCCATGGAGCTGACGCTGTCCATCGCCGACGAGATGAAGCAGGCCGCACGGAAACGCACGGGCGCCAAGGCACTGCCGGGTTGTTGAGCCCGGCAGCGGCGGAGCGCCCTCAGTCCCCTCCGTCCCCGGAAGGGCCAGGATAAAAACAAGCGGTGCGAAGTTTTATTGTTGTGGGAGAAGCGGGGCGCGACTCGCAAGCCTTTTAGGGGAGCAGCGTGCGACACGCAAGCGGTGCGCCCCTTGCCCGCCGGAGGCATCATTCGCACCACTCGCAGCGAGGCGCCGATGGCAAAGGGGGTTCGGGCGGCCACCGGCCGCGCGCGCGTGGGCCCGTGGTTCGGGTTGTTGTTGTTTTTCGCGCCCATTTTTTATCCGCTGCTCTATTTCAAGCCTTACTCCCCTTTCGCGCGGGTGGGTTGGGGCCTCTGGCTGGGCCTGATCGTCTTCGTCAAGATAATGGGCTGGAACGAGCCCATCATCGACATCAAATCCATCCAAGAGGAACTGGAGCAAGGCGAGCGAAACGCCTCTTCGCGCGAACCCTTCATCACGCAGCGGGAAGCGCCGCCGCTGCGTGTATACCTGAGGCGGCTGGAAGGCGGGTTCCTGGGTCTCTATGTGGATGACTTCGAGGAGGAAGGGCGAACCATCCGCGTCCGCTTCAAGCGCAAGGACGGTTACTTCGACAGCGAGAAGTCCATCGCGCTGAACAGCGTCGGCGCCGCATTTTCGCTCATGTACGGCCGGGACTACGACAAGGTGATGCTGGACTTCGACTATCGGGGCAGTCCGCTGCGGGTGTCCGTGCAGCGTTCGGAATTTAACCATTTCTTCGGGCTGGGCGAAGCAGAGATGCGCGCGCTCGCCGAAGACCACGCCAAGTTCGAGGCCTCACGCCTCAAGAATATCCCGGAAGCCGAGCAGGAGGCCTTCTTTCAGGAATTCGCCAGGTATCGCTGAGCAAATCGGCATTCGGGTGATTCCGGGCCCTTACGCAAGAAATCGACAAGCGCCTGGAGCGATTCCGCCTCTCACGCCCGTATGTGCACCCTGTAACGGCTCGGCTCTACAGCCCCAATCCCTCGAACTGCTTGAGCGCATCCGGGTTGGCCAGGGCGTCCTTATTCTTGACCGGCTCGCCGCGCAGCAGGCCCGCCACGGCGAGCTCGACCTTCTTGCCGTTGACGGTGACGGGCACCTCGGCAATCTGCCGGATCACCGCCGGCAGATGCCGCGGCGAGGCCTGGCTTCGGATCGCGCGGCGGATCTCTTCTTCCAGCCCTCCGTCCAGGGTCAGTCCGTCGCGCAGCACGACGAACAGCACCACCTGCGGTTCCCCGCCGATCGGGTGGCCCACGACGATGCTGTCGTTCACGAAAGGCAGGGTTTCCACAATGCGGTAGATTTCCGCCGTGCCGATGCGCACGCCCCCCGGATTGAGTGTGGTGTCCGACCGCCCATGGACGATCACGCCGCCCTGTTCCGTAATGGTAATGAAATCGCCGTGGCGCCACACGCCGGGATAGTCCTCGAAGTACGCCCTGCGGTACTTGGCGCCATCCGGGTCGGCCCAGAAGTAGATCGGCATGGAGGGAAACGGCGCGCGGCAGACCAGCTCGCCCCGCGCGCCCAGCACCGGCTGGCCCTGCTCGTCGAAGGCCGTAACGTCCATTCCCAGGGCGGGGCCCTGGATTTCCCCGGCATGGACGGGCGAAAGGGGATTGCCCAGCATGAAGCAGCCGATCAGGTCCGTGCCGCCGGCGATTGAGGCGAGCTGCACGTCGGCCTTGATGGCCTCGTGGACGTAGTGGAACTGGTTGGGCTCCAGCGGTGCGCCCGTGGAAAGAATCGTGCGCAGCGAGGCCAGCTTCATCCGTTCGCGGGGCACCAACCCCGTCTTGGCGCAGCCGGCGAGAAACTTGGGGCTGGTGCCGAACACGGTGATCCCGGTCTCCTCGGCCAGCCGGAACAGGCGGTCGGCTTCAGGATAGGCGGGGCTGCCGTCATACAGCACCAGCGTGCAACCCTGCGCCAGGCCGCTGGCCAGCCAGTTCCACATCATCCAGCCGCAGGTGGTGTAGTAGAACAGCACGTCATCGCGGCGCAGGTCGGTGTGCAGCTTGTGCTCCACGTGGTGCTTGAGCAGCGTTCCGCCCGCCCCGTGCACGAGGCACTTGGGCACGCCCGTGGTGCCGGAGGAGTAGAGGATGAACAGGGGCTGGTCGAAGGGAAAGTGGGGAAACTCCGGTTCCGGAGCGGGTTCCGCGCCAAGGAACGCCTCCCAGGTAATGCTTCCCGCGGGCAGTGGCGCGCCGCTGTCGACAAACGGCACGACGACGAGCTGCTCGATGGAGGGAATGGCCCGCGGCAACCGCGCGGCGTTTTCCAGGGAATCGTGCACTTTCCCGCCGTAATGGTAGCCGTCGGCGCAAATCAGCACCTTGGGGTCGATCTGGCCGAAGCGGTCCCGCACACCCTGGTAACCGAAGTCCGGAGAGGTGGACGACCAGATCGCGCCGAGGGCGGCCGTGCCCAGCATGGCCACCACCGTTTCCACCGTGTTGGGGAGATAGCCGGCGACGCGGTCGCCCGGCCCAACACCGAGCCGCCGCAGCGCGGCCGTGCAGCGGGCGGTGAGGTCGTACAGCTCGCGGTAGCTCACGCGGCGGCGTTCGCCGCGCTCCGTTTCGGCGATGAGGGCGGGCCGCGCGTCCCGCCAGCGCAGCAGGTGCTGAGCGAAATTGAAGCGGGTGCCGGGAAACCACGCTTCTCTGGGCAGTTTTCGCTCCGCGGGCATGCTGCGGTCCGTCAGTACGGCCGTGTGCGGTGCGCTGACGGCCACGCCGGCATCCTGCCAGGCCTCCTCCCAGAAGGTTTCCAGCCGGGCCACGCTCCAATGGTGGAGCTCTCGGTAATCCCGGCCGAGAATCTGGTGGCGCGTGCCCAGATCGTCGAAGAAGACCCGCATGTTGGAGTTCCGGACGCGCTCCGCGCTCGGAGTCCAGATTGGCTTGGTCACGCCGCGTCCCCCGTAATGGTGCTGGAAGAGTGCTGCTGGAAGGTGGTCAGACACTCCCCGAACTCCTTAGGCAACGACTATGCAACGAATAGTAAATCGGACCCACCGCCGCAAGCGGACTCTTCGTCTGCAATCGCAATTGCGCGCAGCTCCCCATTTCGACGATCATCCGTGTTCATAGGACATGATGGAGCTGCAGGGCGCCGGGAACAGCAAAGCTGCGGCCGCGGCAACGGGGGGGGCTTTTCCGGGCAGCCTCCCTTTTGCCAACCGCGAGGCGAATGGAGTAAGCATCGCTCATAAACCGGCTCTCACCCGGTGAGGCCCTCGCGCTCAAGCTGACGGCCGCGATAAAGAAATAGCCCGTGCGCGGCCTGCGGAAGCGCCGGGAAACCGCACCGGCACGGGCGGGTTGGCTTGTCGGCGCCAGGGAGAACAGGATTCAATGAGACCCGCGTGATTAACCATGACCACCTCCAGCCCCCCGGAATCCTGGGCCAGTGGCGACGCCTACGAGCCGTATGTGGGCCGCTGGAGCCGCCTGGTAGCCCGTGACTTCCGCCATGGCTTGCGCTGGACGAGGGCTGCCACTGGCTCGACGTGGGCTGCGGCACGGGGGCACTGAGCGCGGCGATACTGGAGCGCTGCGCGCCGCGATCGGTGGTGGGGGTCGACCCCTCCGAGGGCTACCTGGCCCATGCGCGCGAGCAGGTGCCGGACGTCCGGATGGAATTTCGCACCGGCGACGCCCAAGCCTTACCGGTCGCGGATGGCCTATTCGACGCGGCCGTCTCCGGCCTGGTGCTGAACTTCGTGCCCGATGCGGAGCGGGCGGTCGCCGAACAACGCCGCGCGGTCAGATCCCGCGGCACGGTGGCCGCCTACGTCTGGGATTACGCGGGCAAAATCGAGCTGATGCGTTATTTCTGGGACGCCGCCGCCGCGCTCGATCCCGCCGCCCGCGAGCTGGACGAGGGGGTTCGGTTCCCCATCGCCAACCCGGCTTCCCTGACCGCGTTGTTCCAGCGGGCGGGGTTGCTGGCTGTAGACGTCCGCGCCATTGATGTGCCCACCGTATTTCGGGACTTCGACGACTATTGGACCCCCTTCCTGGGTGGTCAGGCGCCTGCCCCGGGCTACTGCATGTCGTTAAGCGAACAACGGCGCGAGGCCTTGCGGGATCGTATCCGCACCGCGCTGCCCATCCGGCCCGACGGCACCATCCATCTGATCGCGCGGGCGTGGGCCGTCAAGGGGCATGTGCCCTGACACCAAGTGCCCTGACCACAATATCCCTGACGCCAAACACCCTCACGGACCGGGGGAAGGGGCGGCGATACGGCCTCAGCGCCCCACGAGGAACTTCTCCGCGTACTTGGCCAGCACATCCACCTCCAGATTCACGCGGGCGCCCAGCGGCAGCCCGGGCAGCAGGATGTGGGCCTGCGTGTAGGCGACCAGCATGAAGGTGAAGCGGTCGGCCAGCACGTCGATCACGGTGAGGCTGGTGCCGTCCACCGCCACGTAGCCCTTGGGCACGAGATAGCGCAGCACCTCCGGCGGCGCCTGCACCGCCATGCGCAACGAGTCGCCGTCAGGCTGCCGCTCGGCCAGTACGCCGGTGCCGTCCACATGCCCCTGCACGAAGTGTCCACCGATGCGTCCGTTGGCGGGCAGGGATCGCTCCAGATTGACGTGGCTGTCCGGCTCGAGATCGCCCAGGTTGCTGCGCGCAAGGGTCTCCGGCGCAATGCCGAAGGTGAGCAGCCCGCCGCTGCGCCGGGTCACGGTCAGGCACACGCCGTTGACGGCGATGCTGTCTCCCTGCCGGGCGCCCTCACTGGCCAAAGCGCCGTGCAAGGTCAGCTGCCAGCCCCCATCACGCTCCTCCAGGCTCTGGACCGTGCCGATCTCCTCCACGATGCCGGTAAACATGCGCACGCTTCTCTGGGGACCCTGCCGCCTCGGGCGGGTGTTGACGGGAATCGCTCGCCAGCATATTCGCCGGCGTGCCGCGCGGCAACCCCTTCCTCCAGAGGGGTGTTTCCGCCCGGCCGGTGGGGCCAGCGCGTGCGGGGGCAACGCGCAAGCGACGACCTGCTATTTACATAGTGCTTGATCTCACGGGAGGAAGTAAGGGACACCTGAACCGTCCCCTCTCGGAGAACGAATGGACAGTGACGTTCGCTTCTGGGTCGCTCACCGGATCGCACCCCGCCTCTATTACGGCTGGGTCATCCTGGCAGTGGTGTTCGTGGCCAATCTGTCCGCGTTCTCGCTGAACCCCGTTTTCGGCCTATTCATCACACCGCTGGAGCAGGAGTTCGGCTGGGAGCGCGGCACCATCGCATTCGGCCTCACCTTCGGCACGGTGATCGGCGCGGCCATGGCGCCGGCCCTGGGGTTTATGATCGACCGCCTGGGCACGCGCATGCCGATGGTGCTCTTCGCGCTGGGTGCGGCGCTGTGCTACGCGCTCCTCAGTCTGGTGGAGCGGGCATGGCAGTTCAATGTCCTCATCGGAGTAGCCCTGGCCCTGACCCTGTTCGGTGTGGGCCAGATGATGGGCAGCATCAACATCAACCGCTGGTTCGTGCGCCGCCGCGGACGCGCGATGGGAATCGCGATGATGGGCGCTTCGGGGGGTGCGTTGACCTTCATTCCCTTCTGCACCGTATTGATCGATAAGGTGGGCTGGCGCCAGTCGTTCATGGTGATGGGCGGCGCGGCGCTGGTGCTCATCGTCCTGCCGGCCTTCTTCCTGATGATCAACCTGCCGGAACAGCTCGGGCTGGCCGGCCACGGGGAACTGCGCGGCCCGGCCGACGCGCCGGGAACCGGCGCGGTAGGGGAAGGGGCCTGGACTCTGCGCGAGGCGGCGCGCACGCGGGCATTCTGGCTGATCTTAAGTGGCATCATGGTGGGCAATTTTGCAGTGCAGGGTTACTTCGTTCACGCCATACCCCACATGGAAGCGCTGGGATTCCCGCGCCTGTTGGCGAGCATGGTGTGGAGCAGCTTCTTCCTCACGGGGATGCTCGCCAAGTTCCTGTGGGGATTCGCCATCGAACGCATCGGAGTGCGCTGGGGGCTGGTTCTCCTGTTTTCCGCCGAGTCGGTGGGTATGTACCTGCTGATGACTGCGCGCACACCCGGGGCGCTGTTTTTCTATGCGGTGTTCAACGGAATGGGACATGGCCCGTTCCTGCAGCTGATGGCGATGGTGTGGGCCGAATATTTTGGGCGGCGCTCCTTTGGGCGCATCTACGGCGTCGTGCAGCCGGCGATCGTCATAGCGGGCTCCTTGGGGCCATGGTTCGCGGGATACGTGTACGACAGCCAGGGCAGCTACGCGCGCTTTTTTCAACTCGGCATCGGCCTGTGCCTGGTGGCCGTGTGCCTGTTTCTGCTGGCCCCGCCGCCCATGGCGCGTAGGGCTCCCGTCGGCGGGGAAGTTCCCGCCTGAGGCAGCGGGGCGTATTCCGGCCGGCTGGAGGACAATTCTATAATCAATTCCGTGACCGATTCCATAACATCCCCCGTGAGGGGAACTGACGGCAATGACACGCATCGCATCCTCGCACGGTGAAGGGTTCGCGCCCGAGACAACCCGCCGGCTGCAGCGGGCGGTGACGCGTTGGTTCGCACGAGCCGGACGGCGTCTGCCCTGGCGGGAGCGCTACGATCCATACGAGGTCTGGGTCGCGGAGATCATGCTCCAGCAAACGCAGGTCGAGACGGTGTTGCCCTACTACCGGCGCTGGATGGCCCGCTTCCGCGACGTACAGGCGGTGGCCTCGGCGCCGGAGGAGGCGGTGCTGAAAGTCTGGGAAGGGCTTGGCTACTATGCGCGCGCCCGCAACCTGCAACGCTCCGCGCGCCTCATCGTGGAGCGTCATGGAGGACGCGTCCCCGATAGTGTGCCGGCCCTGCGCGCGCTGCCCGGCATCGGCCGCTATACGGCCGGCGCCATCGTCAGCATCGGCCATAACCGTCCCGCTCCGGCGGTGGACGGCAACATCGGCCGCGTGCTGGGCCGGCTGGTGGCGTTGGACGTCCCCGTTCGCGCGCCGGGCGGACAAGCGCGGCTGTGGCGCCTGGCCGAGGCGCTGGTGCCCGCGGTCGACCCTCGCGGGTTCAACCAGGGACTGATGGAGCTGGGGGCACTGGTGTGCCGGCCGGCCAGCCCGCTTTGTCCGCTATGCCCCCTGCGCGAGACGTGCGCGGCGTTCGCATCCGGCGATCCACAGCGCTTTCCCCCGGCGGCCCAGCGCCGGGCGCGTCCCACCCGCTGCGGTGCGATGGTGCTGCTGCGGAACGATGCGGGTTGCCTATTGCTGCGTAAGCGCCCCCCGCGGGGAACCTGGGGCGGGCTGTGGGAGCCGCCCTGGATCGAGCGGCGCGCGGGGGAAAGTTCACGCGCCGCGGCCCGGCGCCTGCTGCACGAGCTGGGGATCTCCCCAGCTGTCCGCTCCCTGCGGTCACTGGGAACCCTGCACCACGGGCTGACCCACTTCCAACTGAGCCTGGAGTGCTACGCCGGACAGGTGAAGCACCCTTTCCCCGAAGTCGCCGCCGGTGGACTCCCCAGCGAAAAGTGCTGGGCGGACAACGCACGGCTCGCCGCGCTGCCCCTGGGGCGTCTGGGCCGCAAGGCGCTGGAACTTCGGCGCCGCGAGCCTACGGGGGAAACGGCAGAGCGCGATGGGGGTTGACAGTGCCGAAAATACACAGCCGCATTCGCACTGACCCATTCAGCTCGCCCCTCTTGTATGGCAGAAGGGTTTGCACGTAACGTTGAGCCTGGGCGAGCGCCGCCCATGTTGTGCGAAGGCCCGGCATGCGTAAACCCGACGTGCGAAGGCCCTGTCGGAATTGAAATTTGGGTGTTTACGAGTAAAAAGGGAATCTGGAAAATTTAAAATGAGACAATTTTGGAAATCATATCACAAAAACCTAATTTGATTTAAATTAAAGCGATGTCAAGACCGAGCCTGTAGGGTAGCGGTCTGTGATCGAGCGGCTAATGCGAGGGGTTGATTCAAATGAATACTGTTCACGAAGGTGGGTGCTTGTGTGGCGCCGTTCGCTACAAGACCACGGCTGAGCCTCAGAAAGTCACCGTATGTCATTGCACCTTTTGTCAGCGTTTTACCGGAACGGCTTTCCTTGTTGAAACGATGTTCAGAAAAGTTGATGTGGTGTTATCGGGAAAAAAACCGAGAACCTACGATCATCAATCAGATGAAAGCAACAGGCGTCTCACCCTGAATTTTTGCGGCACCTGCGGCACGACAGTATTCCTGGATTTGGAAAGGTCCCCTGACATACTCGGATTGTGCGGCGGCACGTTCGATGACCCAAACTGGTTTGATCGAAGCCAAGGAAAGTGTCGACACATATTCACCCGATCTGCACAGGAAGGGGTGGTACTGCCGCCGAACATAGATACCTACGAGGCCGGCGCGATGCAAATCGACGGAACACCCAACCAGCCTGTTGTTTTCGCTCATGCTGTGATGGCAAGACAGAGATCTTAAGCGATACCGACTTCTCTGA
>JACZVE010000256.1 GCA_022572825.1 SAR324 cluster bacterium | reverse complement strand
GGTCGTCATAGGGGAGCGAAAAACCGTTGACCGCGTCGAAAAATTCAGTCGATCCCAGCGCCTTGGAGTCGAACTGCTCGTGATCCGGGTTGATGCCGGTGTCGATCACGCAGATGGTCACCCCGGTCCCGTCGACGGCGTCCCCGGCAAACGTACCTGGGAAGCCCTGCAATGCGAGGCGGGGCATCTGGTGGGCCGCTGAGCTGCCCCGCTCGGTGCGGCATCGTTCGGGACACCGCAGTGACCCTGTGCGCCGATGCGTGAACTGAGGTTGGAGGAGAAATACCGCCCAGCATGAATCAGTCCCCCGAGGGGGCGGGGCTTGAACTCTGTCTGGGGTAGCGGGGCGGCCTATCAGATAACCCATGGAGAGAGACTCATGATCCAGTTCGGAATCCTCATTGCCATCTGGATGGGCGCGTTCGCCGATATGGCGTCGTAACCCGCGACCCCCACCGCGGCCCCGCCGCGGCCCCGGCAGGGAGGCCGGGGTATCCCCTCTCACGCCATTCCCCGACGCGGGTTTGGGACGCCTGCCTCCAGGGCAACCGCATTCTCCCGAGAAGCCGAATGGCCGAGGAGCCAACCTCACCCTCGGCCCTGACGCTGGGGTGAGTTTGCCGCCGGCCGGCGTCCTGGAATGCGGTCGCCCTGCACCTGCGTCCCTTCGGCCTTGCGCAACGCCTCCTCCCTGGCGTAAAGTTGCGCTATGCCGCCTGCGGCTCGCAGCGACCCACCCGAAGCCGCATCTGCGAACGTGCAAGGAAGGGATACCGTGCACGCCAAGCACAGTTTCCGCATGCATTCTCCTTCGGCAGATCCCCCGCCGGCGCGCGGCTTTGCGCACGACCCCGTGATGCTGGAAGAGGTCGTCTCCTATGTGCCCACGGAGGCGCGGCTGTTCGTTGACTGCACCCTTGGCGGAGCCGGACACGCGGAGGCGCTGCTCCTCCGCTTTCCCACCGCCGAGCTATTCGGCTGTGACCGCGATCCGGACGCCCTCGCGGCGGCCGGTGCGCGGCTGGCCGGCTTTGGCCCGCGGGTGCTGATGAAGCGGATCGCATTCTCGGAAATCGCCCGGCATTTGTTGCTGGATTCGGCGGACTTCATGCTGGCGGATTTGGGGGTTTCTTCCCACCAATTGGATGAAGCCGGACGCGGGTTCTCCTTTGCCCACGACGGCCCACTGGATATGCGCATGGATCCGGAGGGCGGGCGGCCCACCGCGGCAGCATTGGTCAACGGCAGCCGGCGCGAGGAGCTGCTCGATATCCTGCGGCGCTTCGGCGAGGAGCGTTTCGCGGCGCGCATCGTGGATGCCATCGTCGCGGAGCGGGCACGCGCACCCATCGTATCAACCGCTCACCTGGCCGAGATCGTGGCGGGCGTGGTACCGGCCAGGTCCCATCGCCGGGGGTTCAATCCGGCCACGAGAGTCTTTCAGGCGCTGCGCATCGCGGTCAACGACGAGTTGGGCGAGCTGGAACGCCTGCTCGACTGCGCACTGCCCCTGCTGCGGCCGGGTGGGCGACTGGCGGTGATCTCGTTTCACTCGCTGGAAGACCGCATGGTCAAGGAACGCTTCCGGTATTGGGAGTCGCCGTGCCGGTGCCCGCCGTCCATGCCGGCCTGCGTGTGCGGGAAAGTTTCGCTGGGGCGGCGGTTGATCCGCAAGCCCGTGGTGCCGGGGAGCGAGGAGGCTTCCCGCAATCCGCGCTGCCGCAGCGCCAAGTTGCGCGTGTTCGAGAAAACCGGGGCGGCACGGGATGCGGAGGGACCAGGGATCCGTGGGGCATGAGAGATCTTCATTTCATTCCCCGCATTTCCCGTGCGCTCCGCTCCGCCTCGTACGTGGGGCTGGTGTTGCTCTGCGCCGCCGTGCTTACCGTCGGCGCGGTATTCTATCTTTGGCAGCGCTACCAGTTCGTCAGCTTAGGTTATGAGGTCAACCGTCTGCGGGCGGCCAAAACGCGCCTGCGGGAGGTCATCGAGCCGCTGGAGGTGGAGGCGGCCTACCTGTCCCGCCTCGAGCGCATCGACGCCCTGGCCCGCAAAGAGCAGGGCATGCGCCCGCCCCGCCCGGCGCAGGTGATCCTGCTGGAGGACAATGTCCCCCCTGTTCCGGAAGCTCGATAGCTCAATGCCGAAACGGTTCCGCGGATTCCGCCCGCGGGTGTGGTTCGTGGTGGGCATGCTTACCCTCGGCGGGGCGGCGCTGCTCTATCGCGCCTTCGACCTGCAGGTGCTGCAGCACGAGAAACTCTCCCGACTGGCGCAACGGCAGTTCCAGCGCACCATCCGCATCGAGGGCGCGCGCGGGCCCATCTTGGACCGTAATGGCGGTGCGCTGGCATTATCGATCAAGATGGACTCACTCTTCGCCCATCCCCTGCTGATCGAGCGTCCTTCGCAAACCGCGTTCCGCCTGGCGAGGATTCTTTCCCTCGACCACCAGTCCCTGGAGGAAAAGCTTCGCTCGGATCGCGGATTCGTCTGGATCAAGCGCCAGGTCAGCCGGGCGGAATCCGAGGCGGTGCGCGCGCTGGGCATCAAGGGAATCGGGGCGATCAAGGAATACATGCGCGTTTATCCGGCCCGTGGTTTGGCCGGCACGCTGCTCGGATTCACGGGCATCGACACGCAAGGTCTGGAGGGCCTCGAGTACGCCTACGACTCCTACCTGAGTGGCGCGACAGGCTACAAGGTGATTGACCGGGACGCGCTGGGACGCACCGTGCTGACCGGCAACCGCGCCTTTCCCACAAGGGGCGGCAGCATCAAGCTCACCATCCACCCGGCCGTGCAATACATCGTGGAGCAGGCGCTAAGCCGGGCCGTGGCGGAGTCGGAAGCGGTGCTGGGCATCGCCGTGGTGATGCGATCCTACACGGGGGAAATCCTTGCCATGGCGCACGCCCCCGGCTTCAACCCCAACGACTACCGGGCCTATGACAAGGCCTCCTACTTCAATCGCGCCATAACCAGCGGATACGAGCCCGGATCGACCCTAAAGGTGCTCACCGCGGCCATCGCCCTGGAAGAAAACGTGGTGGATTCCGAGACCCTGTTCTTCTGCGAAAACGGCAGCTGGGAACATTACGACAGCGTCATTCATGACACCAAGCCGCACGGCTGGCTGGGCCTCAATGGCGTGATCCGGGTCTCCTCCAATATCTGTGCGGCGAAGATCGGACTGTTGCTGCCGGCCGGCGTCTTTCGCGAATACCTGTCGCGCTTCGGGATGGGCCGGCGGCTGGGGGTGTTCAACGCGGCCGACGGGCGCCGCCTGGCCGCGGAGGCGGAGGGCTATCTGCTGCCCAAGGACCGCTGGACGCCGGTGGATCACGCCGCTATCTCCTTCGGTCACGGCATCCTGGTTTCGCCCCTGCAGCTCGTCACCGCGGTCAATGCGCTCGCCACGGGCGGCACGCTGCTCAAGCCGCTGCTGGTGCTCGAAGTACGCGACCCCGCCGGGCGCGTGATCGAGCGCAACGAGCCCGCCGTCCTGCGGCGCGTGCTCTCCCGCAAAACGGCCGAGACCGTACGCGATCTGATGAAGGCCGCGGTGGGCGAGAACGGCACGGGCAAGCGTGCCGCCGTACCCGGCTATACCGTGGCGGGCAAGACGGGTACCACCGAGCTGTACGACATCGAGGCGCGCGGCTACTCCAAGACCAAGCACATCGCCAGCTTCGTGGGGTTCGTGCCCGCCGACGATCCGGAACTGACCATCCTGGTGCTGGTGGAAGAACCGAAGAAAGGCCGCTATGGCGGCGTGGTGGCCGCCCCGGTGTTCAGCCGCATCGCCGCGCGCGCACTGCCCCTGCTCGGCGTTTGGCCACGGGACGGCGTGCGGCGCGTGGGGCTGGACCCCTCGCGGAACGCTGCGCATTCCGCCGCGGAATAGTGCGTAGTGTCGATAACAAGGCAAAACATGTCGTGGGGGAAGAAATGCGAGAGCCGAAGCATTTCATACTAAGTTGCGTTCAAACAAAGCTTTATGTGGTATGGCGTTAACCCCTCCCCCGCACCGCTACGCGGCGCTTCCCCTCCCCGCGGTGTGTTTAAAGAGACAGGAGAGGCGAGCTTTCCTCTGCCGTCCATCGGGCTCTCAGCGGTGTAAGTCCCCCTCTCCGCTGGGCAGAGAGATAGGTATGAAAGCCCGTTGCTCAAACGAAGCTGGTAAGAATGGCGAGTAGGAAAGAAACCAAAAACCGCCATTAACCAGGAGCAACGGGCATGGATACGATAGCGCTTTAGGTAGGGCTGGACTACCACCAAAGCAAAGTGCAGGTATGCGCGGTGGATCAAGGCGGCAGGATGATCGGCAACCAGGCCTGCGCCAATGACTGGCAGACTATTGTGCGTCAGGTAGAGCGGTGGGGTACGGTGCGGCGAGCGGCTCTGGAGTCGTGTTCCGGTGCCGCCGATCTGGCCGACGAGCTGGTGGAACGAGCCGGCTGGACGGTGGATCTCGCCCATGCGGGTTATGTGGCCCGCATAAAACAGAGCCCGGATAAGAGCGATTTTTCCGATGCCCACCTGCTGGCCGACCTGGAACGAGTGGGATACCTGCCCCAGGTGTGGCTGGCGCCCCGTGAAGTGCGCGAGCTGCGCATGCTGGTACGCTACCGACAGCAGCGAGTCCGCGCGCGGCGGGCCACAAAGCAGCGCATGGGCGCGGTGCTGCGCGAGGAGCGGGTGTTCAGGCCGCCGGGCCTGCGGGCCTGGAGCCGGCCCTGGCCCAGCCCGGCATTGGGCCGGTTACCGCCTGGATGCTCAGGGCCGAAATCGGGCGCTTTGACCGTTTTCGCAAAGCCCGCCAACTGCCCCGCTTTTGCGGCCTGAGCCCCCGCAACGCCGCTTCCGGTGCGCACGAGGCCACCGCTGGGCTGATCAAGGCAGCCAACGGGGACCTGCGTTCGATCCTGATTGAAGCGGCGCATCGCCTGATCCGCTACCAGCCGCGCTGGGCGGCCCTGGCCGATAAGCTGCGCGCGGCCGGAAAACCTGGCAGCCTGATCGCCGCGGCGGTGGCCAATCGTTGGCTACGCTGGCTCTATTACCGAATGCAGCCTCAAACGATCTAAGCGGGGTACATAGGTCGTCATCCCGCAGCACCCGTGATGCGCTCGGCGTCCCCCTGGGCTTTAACACGCTCGTTTGAGAGATTGGGCAGTCACGGTTTCTCGAAAGCACCCACTTGGGCTAGGCATGGTGCCGATGCTCGGATAGAAGATTGGGAACCCGACGACCTTTTGCCTTCTTCACCAGCGGCGTTGACCGAGGCTTTCATAGAAGGGGG
>JACZVE010000255.1 GCA_022572825.1 SAR324 cluster bacterium | reverse complement strand
GGATCTGCCCAAAATCGACCCCACCTTTCCCTGAGGCAGTGGGCCTCGCGGGCGGCCTGTGGCAATGCAATGCGAAAACCGGGAAGGAACGGTGCGGGAAGAGTGAAAGGTTCAAAGGAGTTTGACCAGCACCGCGACAACGCCGACCGCAGCCACAAACATGGCGCCCAGCCGCACGGTCAGGCGCAGCTCCAGCTCCTTGATTTCGCGTTTGAGCGCGGTCTCCAGCTCCGCAAGATCTCTTTGCAGGGTGGTTTCCAATTCTTTCAGATCCCGTTTCGTCGCCAGTTGCTCGTTGACCAGCTCGGCAATGGCCTCCGCCTGCACTTCGGCCTGCGCTTCGGTAAACCCGGCGGCCTGAAGCTTTTTCACGTAGGCATGCGTATCAAAGGGAACGGTGGACATACAGGCACTTTAAGCCATCCGCCCCTGCCCGGGCAACCCTCATAGTGTCGCTCACCACCCGGCGAGCCGAATAGTTCCAGCCGGGCCACCCTGTAGTGCCGGCACAATCCTATCAGCGCCGCTCGTTTTTCCGTAGTCAGTTCGATCATCCACCAGCCTCCCTCATCGGCCTCCAGAGCACATCGCCCCGCAGCCGCTCCGGACCTTCGCGCCTCCGAACCCCGCCCGGGCCAAAGTCGCAGCGGCATCCGCGGTCGCCGGGTCTATGGCCGGCTCGTTTGGTTATGGCCGGATTTGGCGCGGGTGTCGCGTCCCTGGCGCCGACGTCTTCAAAAACCCTCCTCCGCTCCGGCCCAAATTCCCCCCCCGTTGCCTCTCTGTACGCTTTGCGCTTAGATATACGGGGAGGGCGCCGCGACAATGCGCCAGCGCCAAACCGGATAAGGTGCTCGATGGCCGGCACGGTATATAAGCAGTACGATCAGCAGCAGCTGGACGCTCAGTTCAACCTCCGCGCGAGGCACCCGGAATTTCAGGACCATTTCGACTGGTACGAGCAGGCCAGTGAGCGGACGCGCGGCGATCTGGAGTGCCGGTTGGATGTTCCCTACGGCGATTCTTCCCTGCAGAAGCTGGACGTTTTTCCGGCGGCGGCCGCGGGCGCCCCGGTGCAGGTGTACATCCACGGGGGCTACTGGCAGTCGTTGGATAAGTCTTTCTTCAGCTATCCGGCCGCACCGATGGTCGGCGCGGGCGCGGCGTTCGTATCGATCAACTACGATCTGGCCCCAAACGTCGCCATTGACGAGATCGTCCGTCAATGCGGACAGGCGCTGGACTGGTGCTGCCGCAACGCCGCGTCGTTCAATGGGGATGCTGAGCGTCTGTATGTATCCGGCCATTCCGCCGGCGCACATCTTGGCATGATGATGCTGACGAGGGATTGGTCCGCGGACGGTGGCCTGCCCGCGCCCGCCGTTAAGGGGGTGTCCGCCATCAGCGGCGTGTTCGACCTGGAGCCCATCCGCTTGAGCTACCAAAACGAGGTGCTGCGGCTGGATGCCGAGGCCGCCCGGCGCAACAGTCCCCTGTACAATCTTCCCAGGCACGGGGTTCCGCTGCTCGCCGCGGTGGGCGCCGACGAAACCGACGAGTTCCGGCGCCAGAACGGCATGCTGGCCACGGCCTGGCGGGCGCGCGGCTTCCACTGCGAAGAGCTCACCGTGCCGGGCCAAAACCACTTCGACATCGTCAAGGGTTTGCAGCGGGCGGACGACCCGCTTACCCGCGCCATGCTCGCCCAGATGGGGCTGTGAGGAAAGCCGTGGCCCGACGCAAAGCCAAGCACCCGGCCGGCAGGGAAAAAGCCGGGCAGGATAAGAGCCGCCAGAAATCCAGCAGCCGCGCGCCGGTGCTGAAAAAACGGCGCGGCCCCAATTGGCCGCTGCTGGCGCTGGCGGTTGCGGGAATGGCGCTGACCGGTTACCTGACCCTCTCCGCGTGGCAGGGAACCCAGCCGCTCTACTGCGAAGAGGGCAGTTCCTGCGATATCGTGCAGGCGAGCCGCTGGGGCAGCTTCCTGGGCCTGCCGACCGCATTCTGGGGCTTTATCGCCTACGCGGCGCTGGGCTATACCGCCTACCGCGTGCGCAATCCCGCGCGCCACTTCCAGCTTTCCTGGATCATCGCGCTGGCAGGGCTGGGCATCAGCGTTTACCTGACGGTGATCTCCGTCAGCGTCATCGAGGCGACGTGCGTGTACTGCCTGGCCCACTTGGGTCTGATGGCAGCCGCCGTCGTCGTGGTGACCCTGCAGCGGCCGGCCGGATTACCGGGATTCGCCTGGCCGTCCTGGGCCGGGCAAACGGGCGCCCTGGTGGTAGCGCTGGTGGTGGGCCTGCACCTGCACTACAGCGGCCTGTTCGATCCCGCCGCCGGGCCGGAGGATCCGTACCTGAAGGCGCTGGCGACGCACCTGTCGGAGCGCGAGGCCATCTTCTACGGCGCGTTCTGGTGACCGGCCTGCAGCGAACAGAAGGCTCTGTTCAAGGCGTCAGTGGAGCGGCTGCCCTACCTGGAATGCTTCCCCAACGGCCGCAACAGCCCACGCGCGCCGGCCTGCGTGGAGGAGAACATCACTTCCTACCCCACCTGGATCGTCAACGGTCAGCGCTATGGGCAGATTCTCGCGCCCGAACGGCTGGCCCAGCTTTCCAACTTCACCGGCCCGGCACCGTAGGGGGGAGCCGGTTCAGCTCAATCCCCCAGCCGCCGGCGCACCCAGGCGCCGATGCGCGCGATGGCCTGCTCGCCTTCCGGCAGCATCGAGGCGAACAGGTGCCACACGTGTACCATGCCCGGCCAGGTCTCCAGCGTGACTTCGCATCCGGCGGCTTGCGCCTTTTCCGCCGCGCGCGTGGCGTCGTCGAGCAGCACCTCGGTGCTTCCCACCTGAATCAGCAGCGGCGGCAGGCCGTGCAGCTCGGCGAACAGCGGCGAGGCCAGCGGCGTGCGCGGATCGGCGCCGTTCAGGTATCGGCCCGCCATCAGGTTCAGGTAATCCCGGTCCAGGAAGGGATCGCAAGCGGCGTTGTCGGGAACGGATTGGCCGCTTTGGCTGAGGTCCGTCCAGGGAGAAAGCAGCACGCCCGCGGCTGGCATGGGGGTGTCGGCTTCGCGCAGCGCCACCAGGGTAGCCAGGGTCAGTCCGCCTCCGGCGGAATCTCCCGCGATTACCGTGCGGGCGGGGTCGGTCCCCGTGGCGAGCAGCCAGCGCCAGGCCGCCAGCGCGTCCTCCAAGGCCGCCGGATAGGGATGTTCCGGAGCCAGGCGGTAATCGATGACGAGCGCCCGAGCGCCGGCGGCGCGGGCGATGCGGGAAACGAGCTCCCGGTGCGAATTGACCGAGCCGCGCACATAGGCGCCGCCGTGCAGGAAATAGACGACCCGTTCGGGGGCAGCCTCCGCCGTGGCGATCCAATGCGCCGGCACGCCGCCGGCATTCACCGGCTCCACCGCAACGTCCGAAGCCACGGGGAAACCGGCAGTGAGCTTTTCCAGTCCGGCCCGGTACTCCGCCAGCGTCTGCTCCCGCGGCGGCGGGCGGCCGCTCAACAGATCGATGACCTTTTGCAGCTGCGGACTGGCCATGGCGATCCCCCGTCAATCGTTCATACCAATCCGCAATAAAGATAACGATTTACGAGGGATTTTCTCATAAACCTCATCCCTCCAGTCCCCCCTTCTCCGCTGGGCAGAGAAGGGGGGGGGCTTACACCGTCGCAATCGTGATCCAAACACGATCAGGCTAAAGAAAGCTCCCCTCCCTGCCTGGCGGGGAGGGGATGGGGGTGGGGTTTGCCTCAAGCAACATTCGCCTCATATTGAATGCGAATTAGCATGAGATCAGGGAGCGAAGCGCTCGTCCGGTGCGGGCAGCAACTCCACTTCCGTGGCGTAGCAGACGCCGCCGCCGCCTTTCAGGTAGCGAACGCCGACGATCGTCTCTCCCTTCAGCGCCTCCGCCTGTATGACGATCACCGGTTTACAGCCACCGTCGTCCAGGATCTGAATGCCGCAGGCCGGCAACGCCATCTCGTGGGGGGCCGCATGGGACGCCTCTACATCCAGGTAAAACACGGCCCGGCCCGCCTTCACGTCATCGGCGGTGGCCAGGCGGCCCTTGACGTGCGGCACCGATTGCCAGGCGCCCGGATCGACCGGCGCCCACAGCGGGTCACTCATGGGCGGGAGTGAGGGCTCTCTGTCGGGCCGGCAGGCGCGGGTTCGCCGTTGCGTTGCAGGGCTTGATAGAGCGCCTCGCAGCGCTTGCTGCAAAACAGAGACATTTGCCGCCGGATGGTGACCGGCTTGCCGCAAAAATAGCAGAAGCGTTTCAGGCTCACGGGTCCATATTAACGGATGAGGCCCTGCCAGGCCAGCCCGGCCACCAGCAAGCCCAATGCAAGGCGATAGCACACGAATAGGAGCGTCGTGTGCCGCTGCAGGTATCTCAGCAGAAAGGCGATGGAGGCGTAGCCGCTCACGGCCGCGGCAATCAGTCCCAAAACCAGTGCCGCCGCCGACAGCTCCCCGGCCCGCACCCCGGCTATCACCTTGGGCAGCTCGAACAGCCCGCTGCCGACGATGGCCGGAATGCCCAGCAGAAAGGAGAAGCGGGCCGCGTGCGTCCGCTGCAACCCGGCCAACAGCCCGCCCAGAATGGTCGCCCCGGAACGCGAAGTGCCCGGAATCAGCGCCAGCGCCTGAAAGCAGCCGATCATCATGACGCTGCGCAGGGAAAGCCGCTCCATCGGCAGCGACCCCTCGCCACGCCGCTCGGCCAGCGCCAGCCCAAGCGCCACGAGGATCAGCATCCCCGCGATCAGGTACAGCGAGCGGAACTGATGCTCGATCACGTCCCGCAACCCGAACCCCAGCAGTGCGATGGGAACGTTGCCCGCGGCAATGGCCCAGGCCAGCCGGGCGTCCGGCCCCGCCCGCACGTCGCCACGGAAGAGGCTGAGCGCAGCAGCCGCCGCCAGCCGCCACACGTCCCGTGCGAAGTAGGCCACCACGGCGCCCAGCGTGCCCAGCTGGATCACCGCGGAGAATGCCGCGCCGGGATCGCCCCAGTGAAGCAGGGCCGGCACGATGCGCAGGTGGGCGGTGCTGCTGATGGGGATGAACTCCGTCAGCCCCTGCACCAGGCCCAGCACCAGCGCCTGCAGCCAGTTCATTGCGAGCATTGCGGCTCCGTGGCCCTGTTTCCGCGCCAGCCAGGGAAGCCGACGCGTCCCGGTATCAAAGCATTGAGCAGCGCGGCGAGACAATACCAGCCTGCGGTGAAGTTGCCAGGGCGGGCCGCGGCGCCGCCAGAGTTCACTGGGCGAGATGGGTT
>JACZVE010000254.1 GCA_022572825.1 SAR324 cluster bacterium | reverse complement strand
CCGCGCAAGTCGGCCCTGTCGGGCTGGTGGTGATGACCACCAAGGCTTACGGCCTGGAGGCGGCGGCGCGCGCGATCCATCCCATGGTGGGTGCGGAGACGCTGGTGCTGCCCCTGCTCAACGGGGTGGACATCGCCGAGCGCATCGGGGCCGTGATCGGCCCGGAGCACGTGCTGGGCGGGCTGGCCAAGATTTCCTCGGCCATCGCCGAGCCTGGGGTGATTCGCCAGACCACCCCTTTTCAGCAGGTGCTCTTCGGCGAGTTTTCCGGTGAGCCGAGCCCGCGCGCACGGGCGGTGGAGGCCGTGTTGAAAGGGGCGCAGATCGACGCCGTCCTCACCCCACACATCGAGCGGGAGCTGTGGCACAAGTTCCTCTTTCTCGCCGCCACGGCCGGGATGTGCGCCCTCACCCGTCAGCCGGTCGGGCCGGTGCGGGCCGATCCGGACACGCGGGAACTGCTCGAAAGCAGCATGCGGGAGATCGAGGCGGTCGCCCGCGAAAAGGGCGTCGATCTGGACCAGGGCATCGTCGAGGCCGCTCTCCAGGGTCTGCCACCCTCGCCGCCGGATGTGAAGCCCTCGATGCTGCTGGATCTGGAGCGCGCCAAGCCACTGGAGCTGGAGGCGCTGCAGGGCACGGTGGTGCGCCTGGGCGTCGAGCTGGGCGTGCCTACCCCCGTCAACCAATTCATTTACGCCGCCCTCAAGCTGCACGCCGATGGGCAATCCTGACGGCGGGCCGGCGCGCGTGCCTCGCCGGATCGGTCTATTTCGATTGCGGCAACCCCGCCTGCATGGCCAGTACCCTCCCGATGAGCCGCTCGGCCTCGGCGGCCTGGTAGGCATCGAGCGGCGGCACCGGCGGGCGTACGGCGTCCGTGGCGAACACGCCCTCGGCGGCACGCAGGCGCTTGAAGAAGCGCAACGCTACGTGAATGTGGGAATGGGCGAAGGCCAGCACGGGCAGCAGCGCTTCGAACAGCACCTGCGCCTCGGCCTCGCGGCCGGCCGCGAAGTGCGCGTAGATGCGGCAGTAGAGCGGCTCCATGGTGGAGGGGATAAAGGCGTGCACGCCGCGCCGCAGCGCGTCGGGTAGCTGCTGCACGGCCCAGCCTCCGCTGACGTGGAGCCGGCCGCCTGTCGCCTCCAGCACCGCGCTGTACTTGGGCCCGGCCGGCAGGGTCTCGATCTTCAGCGCGCGAAAGGCGGGCACGCGCTGGAACAGGGCCACGATTTCTTCCAGCGGCAGGCCCGGCCCCGCAAAGTCCAGATCCTGCAGCATCAGGTTGGGCGGGCCGGCGGCGCACAGTTCGCCCAGCAGCTTCTCCAGCACCGTGCCGCTGGCTCCGGACGGGGGCTGGCAGAGCATCCACTCCGCGCCCGCCTGCCGCGCCATGCGGGCCAGGGCCAACCTCTGCGCGGGCTCGTCGCTGCTCACCCCCGCGATAACGGGCACTCTGCCCGCGGTGTGCTCCAACACCGTGTCCAACACCCGTTGCTTCTCGTCGAGTGTCAGGCTGCCGGACTCGCCCGCGACGGCGTTGATGAGCATTCCCGCGCAACCCGCGGCGAGGATCCCATCGACCTGACGGCGCAGGCTGACGCGGTCGATGCGGTCGTCCGCGGTGAACGGCGTGTTCAGGCTGGGCACGATGCCCCGCAGGCCCACGGGGCAGGGGTCGGTATTTGCGAACTCAGCCATTCCGATCAGCCCCTGTTGGCCCACGCCGGCGCCGCTGTCACACCTCCACCTCCACTTCCAGCGACAGGAGCAGGTAGCTCCAGGACTTACCGTGGGAGTCCAGGTTGAGCGAGCTGTTGACGCCGCCTTCCAGCGCCTCGGTCATGACGAAGTTGAACCCGTGCAGGCGCTCCAGCTCATAGCGCGCGATCTCCCCGCGCAGCACCCCGCCGAAGGCGGCGCGGAGCCGCTGGGGCGTCACCTGCGCCCTGACGGCCTCGTAATGGCGGGGATCGAATACGAACAGGGCGACCGAGGAGATGTTGCCCTTGTCCCCGGCGCGGGCATGGGCGATCTCCCGCAGGGGCACGCTGCGCGACTTTTCGGCTTGGCTCACGCCTCGAACATCTCCACGCGGGTTTGCACCTGCTCGCGGGGCAGGTAGGCCGAGTGCGTCACCACGCTGGGGGTGATGTGGCCCCGGAATCCGCCGCCGCCCGCCGGCCCGCAGCACAGCAGGGATTCCACCTCCCACAAGAGCAGCTCGGCGTCCTCGTCGCGCAGGGAGCGCAGGGCGGCACGGAGGCGCACGTCCTCGGTGTCCACCGGGCGTTCCACGGCGGTGCCGTGCAGGGCGGACACGCCGATCAGATCGATGCGCAGCGCTCCGCCGTAGCCGTGCAAGTGGGTCATGCGCTCGCGGACGATCTCCCCCGCCAGCCGCGCGCGGTTCCTGGCGCCGGGGCCGGCACAGCTCACCTCCGCCTCGGCCAGCGAGCCGCCGTCGAAGGCCAGCGTCACCTTCAGCGCCTCCGGCCGGGGCCGCCCGCCCGCGCCTGTCACCCGAACGCGGTCGGGCCCGTCCTCGCTCAGGCGGGTAGTGGAAAAGTCCGCCACCACGTCCGGCGTGAAGTAGCGTGCGGGGTCGTGAATCTCGTAGAGGAGTTGCTCCTTGACCGTGTGCAGGGTGACGCAGCCGCCGGTGTCCGGCAGCTTGGTGATCACCGCCGCGCCGTCCGGGGCCACCTCGGCGATGGGGAAGCCCACGTAGGCCAGGTTTTCCACCGGCTTGATCCCCGGATCGGCGAAGTAACCGCCGGTGACCTGCGCGGCGCATTCCAGCAGATGTCCCACCGCCGTGCCCGCGCCCATCTTCTGCCAGTCGTCCTCCCGCCAGCCGAAGGCGTGCCGCAGGGGCGCCAGGAAGAGCGAGGGATCGGCCACTCGGCCCGCGATCACCACATCCGCCCCGGCCGCCAGCGCGGGCAGCAGCGCGTCGGCGCCGATGTATGCGTTGGCGGCCACCAGCGATTGGCCCAACTTCCCGACGGTCGTGCCCAGCTCGGGCAGCTCGGTGTCGCCGTCGATGCGCGCGGTGACGTCGTCGCCCTCCACGCAGGCCACCTTGCAGTGCTTGAGACCCAGCGCCCCGGCGACCTCCAGGGTACGCAGGGCGGCGGCGCGGGGGTTGGCGGCGCCCATGTTGGTGATGACGCGGGTGCCGTTGTCCGCGCAGAGGGGCAGCAAGGCGCGAAAACGCGTTTCCAGCAGCTTGTTGTAGCCCTGCTCCGGATCGCGCAGGCGGTCCCGGTGAGCGAAGGCCAGGGTGCGCTCGCCCAGGCATTCGAACACGATGTAGTCCAGTGCGCCCCGGGCCACCAGGTCGACGGCGGGATCGAGGCGGTCCGCGGAGAATCCCGCGCCCGTGCCGATGCGAAGGGGTCGGCTCATGGGGTCTGCTCTCGCCTGGGGCCGGGTCTCACGCGACGGGAGGCGGCCGCAATCGCTGCAATACGTCCGGGTTCAGCACGCGGGTGGGTTGGCCGGCCAGATAGGCTCGGATGTTTTCCAGCGTCTCCCCGTAAAAGCGGGCATAAACCTCGTGGGTCACGTAGCCCAGGTGCGGCGTCAGCACGACGTTGTCCAGCGTACGCAGCGGATGGCCGGGGGGCAGCGGCTCCACATCGTAAACGTCCAGGCCCGCGCCGGCGATCTGCCCGCGTTGGAGCGCGTCGACCAGGGCGGACTCCTCGACGATGGGGCCCCGCGAGGTGTTGATCAGATAGGCAGAGCGCTTCATCAACGCCAGCTCGCGGCTGCCCAGCAGCGCCGTGGTGCGCTCGCTCAGCCTCAGATGGATGGAAACCACGTCCGCCTGGGCGAGCAGGTCCTCCTTGTCCACCCGTTCCGCGCCGCATTCCGCAGCCCGCTCCGCCGTCAGGTTGTGGCTCCAGGCGATCACGCGCATGTGGAAGGGCTTGGCCACGGCAGCGACCTGTGCCCCGATGTTGCCCAGCCCCAGCAGTCCCAGGGTCTTGCCCTCCAGGCCGAGGCCGATGGTTTCCTGCCAGCCGCCGTCGCGCATTCGGTTGTGCTCGCCGGGAATGTGCCGCATCACGGCCAGCATCAGTCCCCAGGTGAGCTCCATCGTGGTGCCCGGAGCGCCGCCGGTACCGCAGACGACGATACCCATCTCGCTGGCGGCTTGCATGTCGATGGCCGCGTTGCGCGGGCCGGCGGTGGCCAACAGCTTGAGATCGGGAAGGCGCTCCAGCAGCTCCCGCGGGAAGCGCGTCCGCTCCCGCATGGCCATCACCACGGGATAAGGCCCGAGCTGCCCGGCGGCATCGTCCAGGTCCCGGAAGGGCGCGGTGAAGGTCTCCACCTTCACCCCCCGCGGCAGCTCGTGCCACGGAGCACAATCCATGGCCACGCCCTGATAGTCGTCAAGCAAGGCGACTCGGATCATGGGACTCAAGTCGGATCGATAGGTTCTCCTCCAGCGCATGGCGCGCGGTTCGTGCATCCGGCGCCGTGCCGTCGGCCAGCGCGCGCGCTAGAATTTCACCTGCAGGCCCGCCACTTCGTTCAGCAGTTGCTCCAGATAGCCCAGCAGTTCCACGCCTTCGCCTTTGTCGTCCAGCCAGCGTCCGGTTGAGGCGTCGTAATCGAAGTGAAAGGCGCGCCCCTTGGAGGCGACGGCCAGCCACATCTGGCGCACGGGCGGCTGCTGGCTGAGCACCCAGCGGGCGCCGTCCGGCAGCGTCAGGGTCAGCGCTCCCTGCGCCACCTCACACTCCACGGCGTCGGGGTCGATGTCCTCGAACTGGGCCTCGATGCGATTGTAGGCTTCCAGGGCCAGCTTCCTGTATGCCGATTCCGTCATCGCTTGCGCTTTCGCGTTCATAGGGGCCTCGCTTTTGGTAGTTTTGTCCACGCCGGCAAACGAGCAACCCGGCGGTTTACATCGCTGGCCCGATCCGTGGCAACCTCTGTGGTCCAGGTGTAGGATATTCTATAATGGCCCGGCGGCTTTAGCCATCCGGGGATGGCCCTGTGCCGCGGGTGGGGCATAGCCCGCATTGACCTCTGGCCCACGCACGGATCGCCCTCACCCATTGCGCGTAATAATCGCGCGGGAGCCGGCAGCAAGGGGGGCGATTGTGCGCAGCGCTAAGAATAGAGGCAGGCACTGTCCCCGAACCCCATCCTAGTGCCGAAAGTGAGGGACTTGTAGTGCGCTTCCACCGCACCCATCTCGCCTCTATATTATTGTTTTGATTGACTTACCGGCAGACCCGCAGGTAGAAGAATATTGCCATAGGCGGCCAACCATGTCAAAGAATGACA